>NZ_JANFNV010000010.1:0-11480 GCF_024436075.1 Aeromonas sp. JL9
GAAGGAAGTGCGCACTAAAGTAGCGTAAACAAGACACCGGTTTGAGGCCGGTGTCAGGTGATAACTAGATCTGTACAGATTATTAATAGAGTATTCTTTGTAAGTATTTATATTATGTTTTTCTCATGACCCAATATTGTCCTGATGCTTAAACTTATTTATGACTTCATGTATAAGTCTACCTAGGACATATTTTTCGGGTTCTTCCTGTAATCTGATTAACATATTTGATTTTATTTTATCAGGTTTTATTCCAACACAGCGCTTTGATATTCCACTCATGGCTTTAGCAATAAATGCTTTCCCATCTATGAGGCATTTCCAATTATCATGCCACTCGGAATCAAACTTGACTTTTATATCTCTATTATATTTTATTACATTTTTAGCAATGTTGTCATGCAGCGACTCATTTATTAACTCATCAATGCCACCCTTCATTCTCCTTACGTTTCCGATATTGTCACCTATGTTTTCTTTTATGTATTGCTTGAGGTGAAATGATGCAAACTTATAATATGACTGCTCTTTTAATGAATCAGCCTCTTTACTGAAAATATCTTCAATTTCAGCCGCTGTTATTTTTTCTTCATGTAGAGTATCTAAGGTTGGATTTATAGCGTCCATGACCAACTCTATATCTATCATATAGTTTTCTATTTCATGACGCTCTAAAACGATGAAACTCTCATCGTAAAATTCAGGTGAAATATTCCTGATGCCATCTATATCTTGTGCTGATTTATTATCTCTATCCATTGCAAAACAAAATGACGCACCATGAATTAGGTTTTTAATTCTTGCAATTTTACTGAATTGCTCAACGACTTCTTTGCAATCGGAGACTGATACAACATTAATACGATGTAAGCTAAGAATCGGGAGGAATATATCTCTATCGCTCTCTCCTTCAACAAATAAAGTTCTGGAGAATACACTACTGATACCTGCATTTCTTAATTCAGACTCCAAACTATAGTTGTAAACTTTATTAAGACCATCTTTTCCAAGCATGAAGCAGTCACCAAAATTTATATTTTGATATATAAGTGGCTTGGAGTGTGTGATGAGAAATATTCGATTAAGGGAATCGGAGTCTTGATTCTGGAAATGTTTATGTTTTTTATCTGTCTTTATGTTTTTTAACGTCCATTCATTAATCCCTCCACATTCAGTTACCTCTCTTAAAAAGAGATAGAAATTAGATAGCAATGATTCATGAAAGTGGTTTTCAGGTTCATCAATTATTAATGTTCCAACCGATGGAAAGAAGAATAAAAATAATGTTGTAAGATAAATGGCGCGCTCTCCTGAACTAAAGTCCTTAACGTCATAAAGAGAGACATTCTCAGATGTTTTTCCTTGAATAATAAGTTGGCCATCTTTCTTTGTGGCACTGACATTTTTAACCTCAATATTTCCACTGATTCTCTTTATCGCTTCATTAGCTGCTTGGAAATATGGATATACCCTACTAGGGTCTAGTCTGTATTGGATATGATCTAAGACAGTTCTCCTATATATCGCTTGTAAGGTTTCTTCTGGATAGAAAATACAGTCAAAGAAAAAATCCTCATCATGTTCCGCTCTTGACTTTAGCGATATATGGTCAAAGTTAATGCCGAAGTCAGAGAATGATTTTCCTGCATCAATAAATACAACTAATGAGCGAGGTCGTTCAAGTTTCCAAAACTGAGATACTGCTTTAATAGCATTTGGTGTAGCCTCATTAGGTGTAAAAGCATAATTAAGTTCATCTTTACATAGTGAAATAGAGAGTGATATACCGTATGTTTCATTGTCTATTTTAAAGTGAATGTCAATGTTCGCCTCTTCAGTTACAATTAATTGATCTATTGAAGAAACTATCTTGTCATGGATTTTTTGTTTTCTGTTTTCATCTAGTTGCTGATGGAAAAATAATTTCTGGAACAGTTGTATTGCTTTGAATGCCGCTGTTTTTCCTGAGCCATTAACGCCGCTTACAGTTGCAATTTTGTGCTCTAAATCGCTTCTTAAGTTTAATAAAAAGCCACCCTTTCCAAATCTTTTAACATTCTCAATGTAAACTGATTCTATTCGCATGATGTTTTCTTATAGCGGTAATATAAAGTAATAATATGGTTTATAAGACGTAAATGGACTAAAGCCTTTATTACTACAACGAAAATCTGGGACACCCACCTTTCTGATCCCGTATGTTGGGCTAAAAATCGTAGGTTGGTGCTGAACGAAGTGAAGCCCAACGTTTACCAAGCAATGTAACTGAAATCTGTTTTACCAAACTGCCACATCCATGTTTATCCCGCTCTGATGGGCGCAATAATACTCACTACCGGCCCCCAGCCAATGAAAGTAACAAGAGGAGAGGGGTAATTATGTTGAATAAGTATTCTCCAAGTGTATGCTTTTATATTTTAATTTCTGGTGAGAAATTTATCGGCCTATTCAACAACAATGTATTTATTATCATTAACGCCTGATTTGAAAGCACTATCTGGGGCATCGGCAAGCTTTTCAAAAGTTTTAAACTGCCCGTGTTGAAGGTTGCAACCAAAAAGAGCCAATTCCCATGGAGTAGACTGTATGCCTATTGTTAGCGTTAAAAGTCCGTCATTGATCATTTTAAGGTACTTCATAACTTCTGGGTTTTCATTTTCATATGATAAGCAAGATGATTTAACCTTGCCGGTTTGCTGTTGTTCTGTACATGCTTTATATACAGACTCGCAAACTCTAAGCTCCGTTACACTTGGCTCAGCAAAAGCTGAATTGCAAACAAAATAAATAACAAGAAAAAAATAACTATATTTTCTACTCATAGGTACCTGCCAATTTTCAATTGTATATATCGCCAGAAAATCTGGGACACCCACCTTTCTGAGTAAGGCGTAACGCCACCAAATCCCACGCTACCGCCCGTGGATTACAGCTTCCAATATGCTCCCTTGACCTGCGCTGGCAGCAACCCATCACAGATCAACAGGTTATGGCTGGCTATGGTAAGCCAAACGAAACTGCCGAGGCGAGACTTAAAGTGACCTAACTATCAGAAATTAATCGTTTTTTGAACTGGATCAGCAAATGGAACTGGAAGGCGGCTTTATCGCCATATCCCGCTTTGGCAAGCAGGGAAGGGGAGTGAATAGGGGTGACCTGCTGGTCGCCCCTTGTGATTGCCATATCCGGTGCGCGAAGGGTTAGCCGTTATAGCCGTAGCAGCGTTTGAGCTCCTCGAAGTCGTAGTAGTGGCTGCCGCTTTGGTAGGGCTGGCAGCCGGTCTTAAAGGCGATCTCCTTTTCGTTGTAGAACATCTTGACCAGCACCTGCCGCTGCCCGTTCTGGTAGATATCCCACTGAATATTGGCGGTATAGGGGGAGACCCAGCCGCCGCGCCACTCGTTGTTCTGCTGGCTGAACAGCTGATCCGGGCTGGCCCCCTGACGGCTCCCTTCCAGCTTCATCAGGGCGGCGAGGGGGATAATGGCTTCGGCATGGGCAAAGCGCAGGGTGGCCTGTCGGCTCTGCTCGCCCTCCACCACCTGACGCTGCACCTCGCCAAACATGCCGTCGAGCAGCGGCTGGGCAATGGCGTAGGGGGCGTTCTGGTTGGCAAAGCTCGGCCCCTTCTCGTAGAAATCTTCCGCATCGGAGAGGTAGGAGAACCAGGCAGACTCCTCCGGGGTCAGGAACTGTTCCAGCGCCCAGGGTTCGCTGCCCTGTGCCTGCGCTTCGCGGATCATGCCGGGGCCGATGATAAAGAGGTTGTAGAGCATCAGGGCGGCATCCACTTCGTCGCGCACATAGGTCATGCCGCCATCCTCCGGGTTGACGGCGACAAACTCGACGCCGCCCGCCAGATAGTCGACAAACCCCTTGCTGTAGATACGCTCCAGCATGCTGCGGGCCATCTCTTTGGTCTTGCTCAGGTTTTTAAGCTGATCCAGCGCTCTGGCCAGTTCGGGGGCCGGGGCGATTCCGGCATCTTCGTCGCCGATAAAGCGCTGGTAGCTCTCATAGGCGGGCAGGTAGCGGGCGTAATCCCCCTCGGGGGTGGTCTTGTGGAAGTAGAGCTCGAACTTGTTGACCAGCTTTTTGTCGATCTTCGAGGGGTCATCCTGCGTGAGGTAGCACTGCGCCGAGTCGCTGACATAGTTCACGTCGCGCTTGAGGCTCTCCATAAAGTAGAAGGCGCTTTCGTTGGCCCTGTCCTTGCCCGAGGTGACCACCTTTATGCAGTGGGGCTCGCTGCTGTTGAGCAGGGTCGGCAGCCGCGCCGCCAGTCGGGTGGCGAGATTGGCGTGCTCCTCCTTGCCCAGCGCCGAGAGCAGGCCATAGCCCAGTTTCTGGTTGGCGGCCGTCACCAGATCGACCTTGCCTCCCAGCCCCTGCCCGAGAGTGGTGAGCGCCCCCTGACGCTGCGCCTCTTCCCAGACCAGCTTGGTCAGCACGTCATATTTCGGGCTGGAGAGGGAGCGCGAGCCGTGGCGCGCCACCATCTCGGTAAAGACCGGAATGAACCCCTGTGGCGCTGGCTCGTAGCTCTCCGCCTGCTGCTGCGGGCTGTAGACCGCTTTGGTGCTGTATTGGTAGGCGGTTTTGCCCTGGCTGTCGGCAGACGATTCGTTCTCTGACTGGCAGCCGCCAAGCAAGACCAGCGAGACGGCCACAGCCACATAAGAAGAGCGCGGGAAAGTCATGATGTTCCTTATCTATCCATATGAAAAATAAGTGAAAAACTCTATGGCTTGAAAATGACCGCGGGATGTCAGTCAGATGACAGGCTGATGACTTCTGATAAAGCAGTAAGCAAGGGGAGGGGCAGAGGATGGCTATAGGGAGGGAAATAGAGGCTCAACCAACCACTACGCCGGTCACGGGTGAGTGGTCAGTGAGCACTGTTGGGATGGGGCCTTATTGTCTTACCTCCTGCCCCGTCATCTTGATCCAAAGGGGAGGCAATTAAAGGTTGCCAATTAAGGGTTGCTCAATACCACGCCAATAAGGCATCGAACATGCGGGTATGGGTCACTTGCAGGTTTGCCGCCTTGGTAGAAATGGCTGCGCTATAGAGCTGGACGCCGGGTTCGTTATGACTCTGCACCAGATAGTTTTTATGGCGACAGGTTCCATAGAGAGAGAGGCTTTTTCTCGCACAGTGGCCGAGAAACAGCACGGCGCCAAGGCCGATCAACAGGCCGGATATATCCAGCTGATTGATATCCATCAGATTGACGGCGTACAGGGCAAATTGTGCCTCGGCTTGCAGGGCGAGTTCATAGAGCGACACGGCAAACATGGCGCCGCAGAGCAGCAGTTTGATACGGGCGAGGCTGGTGAGTTTGGTCTGCATCACGTCCGGCGAGACAAAATAGAGATTCTCCAAATGCCGTCTCTGCTCTTTGATAAGGATCCCGCGCACATTGACATCCACCTCGACCTGGGTTGATTCGCGATAGACCAGCCCCTGTTTTTCCCACTCGTCCGCCAGCATGGCAACCAGCACCGGATAGACGACAATGGCCAGGCCGCAATAGATCGGCAGCGCATTGTATCCGCTGGACAACAGCCCAACTGACAATATTGCGAATATATAAGGCGACAAGGCTTTGAGTGCAATTGATGATTTCATCGTTATACATCCATAAATAACGCGTTTTATAAGTGCCGATAGCGCACAGGCAATAGTGGCCGCGCCAATAAGCTGCGGCCAAATAGAGCGTTGGTCAGCGGTAATTCATTCCGGCAAATAGCCTGAAATACTCCCTTTGCTCGGCAACAGGGAGAAGAGCGCCATAGTAAGCCAAACGAGGCCACTCTGACAGTGACTCGGATGACATAAATCTGTGTGCCGTCGTCGAAATGAAATCATATTTTGTCGCTACTCCGGTTCCTCTATGCAAAAAGCCCCGAGAGCTGGCGCTTTCGGGGAAGAGGAAAAACATCGACAAGGAATTACAAAGGCGGTGGGGTCACACCTGAGCAAGATCAGGCATCGACATAGAGCACCTGACCGCTAATAAAGCCATCGACGGAGCGCTCAAACGCCTTGCCGACCAAAGCGCCCGGCACCGGCTGGAAGCCCGGCATCATCTCGCCATATACGTCCCACGCCTCTTCCAGTACGGTCGGGTTGACCACATTGATGCGAATGCCGCGGGGCAGCTCGTGGGCCACGCACTGGACAAAGGTATCGATGGCGCCGCTGGTGGTGGCATCGGCAATGGCCAGCGGGATCGGCTTGATATTGAGGATGCCGGAGATCAGGGTGAAGGAGCCCCCCTGATTGATGTAGTTGAGGCCGATATTGACCAGATTGATCTGCCCCATCAGCTTGCTCTGGATGGTGGTTTGCCACTGCTCGTCGCTCATCTCGCCAAAGGGGGCGTATTCGCAAAATCCTGCGGTATTGACCACCGCATCGAAGGAACCCACGTTTTGGTAGAGCCGCTCGATAGACTCTCTGCTGGTGATATCCACCTGAAAATCACACCCCTCGCCGGAGCGGCTGGCGGTGATGACCTTGTGCTTGCCCAGACCACTGAGGGCGGCTTGCCCCATTTTCCCCTGAGCACCAATCAGAATGACAGTTTTCATCGTTAACCTCGCTTTGCTGGAAGAGCTGCAAGGTTAGAGAGCCACTGATACAATGTAAATCATGGGTGTTTTGTATGTGATACAACTGAAATTGGTGAGGTGAGGGTGGAGAAGATCGATATCAGGCAGATGCGGGTGCTGGTGCTGCTGGTCAGATACAAGAGTGTGTCTCGGGTGGCCGAGCTGCTGGAGGTCTCCCAGCAGGGGGTGAGCAGCCATCTGAAAAAGCTGCGCGACCTCTTTCCTGCCGAGCTGTTTATCCGCCAGAGCGCCGGATTGCAGCCGACCGACTACGCCTGCGAGCTGGCCGCCAGGTTTGAGCAGATCCTGGCCGATATTGACGGGGTCTTTGTGGCTGCCCCCTTCGATCCCGCCAGCAGCCAGCGCACCTTCAGGGTGATGGCCAACGAGTATGCCCAGCTCGCTATTATCCCAAGGCTGGCGAGCGCTCTGCGCAGTCAGGCGCCTTCCATCCGGCTCGATGTGGTGGACTTTCAGGCCGAGCTGCATCTGGACGCGCTGGCCAGTGGCGAGGTCGATCTGGTGATTGGCTTTGATGCTTATCTCGACCCGGGGTTGCTGCGCGCCACCCTGCGCCGGGATCACTACTGCTGCGTGCTGCGCCGCGATTCCCGATATCTTCCGGACAACGCCCCGCAGGATCTGGCAGCCATCCCCTTTGTGCAGTTCGCCAACAGCGTCGGCAATTTCGAAGGGCAGATGAGCCCGCAGCAGGTTGCCAGCGCGGCGGTGGCGACGCTCCCCTGTTACACCTCGCTGCAAGCCTTTATGTTGGTCAATGACGTGGCGGCCTGCATTCCGTCGGCCATCGCCACCCTCGGCGATTTTCGCATGCTGGAGCTGGCCGGGGCGCCGCAGCAGTTCGAGGTGGTGGTTGGCAGACACCGTAAAAGTCAGGGCAATCTCGCCATCGAGTGGCTGGCCGAGGTGATCAAGTCGGTCTGCGATCTTGCCATGCCCAAATAACGTCGCCGTTTGCACAGAGCTGCGCACGCCAGCCAGTTTGCTAACGGCAGGCTGGATCTGCGGGACAAATCCTGCGATGGTGCGGGCAGTTATCCGCTTGTCCCGTTATCGAGTGAAAAGGAGTTGAGATGCGCATTGCCATGATTGGTCTGGGGGATATCGCCCAGAAAGCCTATCTGCCGCTGCTGGCGAGCGACGAGCGGATCACCCCGCTGTTCTGCACCCGCAATCCAGCGGTGCTGGAGAAGCTGGCCCGCCAGTATCGGGTCGCCGAGTGCTTTACCGATGTGGCGGCCATGCTGGCCAGCCGCCCCGACGCCGTGATGATCCACGCCGCCACCGCCGTTCACCGCGAGCTGGCCGAGCAGTGCCTGCGCGCAGGGATCCCCACCTTTGTCGACAAGCCCCTGTGCGACAATCTGGCCGAGGCAGAAGCGCTGGCCAACCTCGCCATCGCGCAAGATTGCGCCCTCTTTACCGGCTTTAACCGCCGCTATCTGCCCGCCATGGCCGAGGCGCGCGCCGAGCCGCTTACCGAGCTCAACTGGCAGAAACACCGCTTCGCCGTGCCGGGCAAGGCGCGGGATTTTATGTTCGACGACTTTATCCATGTGCTCGACAGCCTCTGCTTCTATGGCGGCGTGCCGGACGGCGACTTTCATGCGGTATTGCGACCGGATATGAAGGACAACAGCTTGCTGGCCGGGGTGAGCGTCAGCTGGCAGAGCGGCGTTCGCGCCATCAGCGGCAGCATGAACCGCAGCGCCGGGATCACCGAGGAGCGCATCGATGCCTACGGCGACAATCTCTCCCTGCACCTTGAGAACTGCACCCGCGGCATCATCGCCCGCGACAAGCAGGCCCAGACGCTTGCCCCCAGCGACTGGCTGCCGGTACTGGCCCAGCGCGGCTTTGCCGCCATGCTGGCGCACTGGTATCAGCAGATTGAATCGGGCAAGGCGGATAGCGAGCTGATCGCCTCCTACCTGCATGGTCACCGGCTGGCAGAGCAGTTGGTGGTGCTGGCTGACCAGCGGGGATAAGGCTGGCCGAGTCAGTACGAGGGATATGAATGGACGGTGCGCGAAGATAGCGCACCAAACACAACGGGGGGCCGCAGTTGCGGCCCCCCGTTGTTATGGGATGAGATGCATGGGATCAGATGCACTTCACCGGTTTGGGCAGGCCGCCAATCTTGGTCGCCTGCTTGGCTGGCCCTTCCGGGAACAGCTTGTAGAGGTAGCGGCTGTTGCCCTTCTCGGGGCCGTACTGCTTCTCCATCGCCTTGACCAGCGCGCGGATGGCGGGGGAGGTGTTGAACTCCAGATAGAAGGCGCGCACAAAGCGCACCACTTCCCAGTGCGGCTCCTCAAGCGTGATCCCCTCCTGCGCGGCCAGTACCAGCGCCAGCTCCTCGCTCCAGTCGTTGCTGTTGAGCAGGTAGCCCTTGGCATCGGTCTCGATGAGTTGGCCGTTGAATTCCAGCTGATGTTTTTCGGACGCAGACATGAGGGCTCCTCGCTAATGGGGCTATCAGGATTGGGCGGGCATGGTAGCGCCTTGATCCCCGGTGAGCAACCGGCTCTCGTTGGCCAGATGCAGCAGCTGATCCGCCAGCTCGCTGATCAGGTTGAGCTGCTGGGTCAGCATCAGCTGCTCCTCGCTGCTGTCTGCACTGCTGTCTGTGCAAAGAAGGGGGCTCTGACCACCGATGGAGCTGGAGGGGGTGCCCGCCAGATGACCGGCGGCCTGCTCCAGGGTGTGGCAGATGTGGTGGCGCACCTCATCCAGCCCGCTGATGGCCTCCAGCTTGTCGCGATGGGCCCCCAGCGCCGAGATGTAGGAGAGCAGGGCGTGGTTGCGCCAGGTGAGGGTAAAGCAGAGATCGAGGAAGCGGCGGCGCTTTTGCGGCTCTACCAGCATGCTCTGCCAGGCGGTGGCCAGCTCGCTGTCCGCCAGATGGGCGCTCTTGCGCGCCACCCGATAGTCGATGGACTCATCGCGCTGCTGCTTGAGGCTCGCCAGCACCGCCGAGAGATAGCGGGCGTTGGCCGACAGCGAATTGGCGATCAGGGTCGGCAGCCGCTTGTACTGCCAGTCCGGCCAGAGCCAGGCCACCAGCCCGTAGGAGATCAGGCAGCCGAGCAGGGTATCGAGCAGCCGCGGCCCGAGAATGGCAAAGCCGATACCATCGAGCAGATTGAACGCCATCAGCACGTAGAGGGTGATAAAGCAGACCGCGGCGCTGTAGTTGTTGCGCACCTGGGTGAAGAAGAGGAAGGCGGCCAGCCCCATCACCACCAGCTGGACGTGCAGCTCGGGGAAGAGCCAGAGCACCGGAATGCCCACCAGTATGCCGGCGAAGGTGCCGAGCATCCGCTGCACCAGTCGGCGGCGGGTGGCGCTGTAGCTGGGCTGGCAGACAAACAGCACGGTCAGCAAAATCCAGTAGCCCTTTTCCAGATCAAAGGCTTGCAGTATGCCGTAGCCGATCACCAGCCCGAGTGACAAACGCAGCGCATGGCGAAACACCATGGAGTGCAAGGTGAGGTGCTGCTTGAGCTGGGTCAACAGCGGCAGGCGGGGCGGGCGCGCCAGCGCGGGCAGCTCCTGCTCTGGTTGCTCGGGGTTTTGCAACACTTCGGCGCTGCCCAGCAGCTGGTTGATGCTGGCCAGATTGCGGCGTAGGAACTTCATCGGCGTCAGCAGGGTTTTCGGGTAGTGCTGCTTGAGATTGGTGAACTCCAGCTGATCGCCGAGGGCCTCCAGGGTCCAGTGGATGCGCTTGTTATGGGCGTAGGGCTTGTGCACCAGAATGGCGTAACCGAGCCGCTGGCACGCCTCGGAGAGTTGCAGGAATACCTCCTGAAATCCTTCCAGTACTATGCCCTGCTTGAGCTCCGCTTCCAGCCGACTGTAGGGGTAGTGGCTGGAGGTGGCACGCTCGTGGATTTCCAGCGCCAACAGGTAGAGGCGCAGCAAGCTGGCCAGCTCTGGGCTGGCCGGATGACGGCGGCTCAGGCGGGCGTTGAGGGCCGATTTGGTGAGGGTCAGCGCGCTCACCAGATTGATGTTGAGCTGGGCCAGATTGTGGCGAATGGCCTGAGCGCCGTGCTCGTCTGCCGGGAAGAAGCGGGACTTTTCCAGCAGGTAGCGGCCAAGGGCGAAGTAGCTCTGGGCCAGCTGCTCGTGCAGGGTTTTGTAGGGCAGCAGCCAGAGCCAGATAAACGAGACCAGCCCGTACCAGAGGGCGCCTGCGCCGAGTGCCAGCGGCTGGTAGAAGAGATCCGGCGCCTTGGCGGCTCCCAGCATGGTGTAGATGGCGATCAGCAGCGAGCCGAAGCTGATGGTGGCGTAGCGGGCACCGAGCGCCCCTACCATCACGAAGATAAAGGTGGAGCTGGCGAGCCCGATGGCAAACAGCCAGGGGGTGGGGTAGAGATACTGCACGCACAGGGACGCGAACATGAAGCAGATGAGCGTCATGGCGAGGTTTTTGAGCCGTCCCCACAGGCTGTCGTCGGTTTCGGCGATGGCGCCCGCCACTACCCCGAGGGAGAGCAGCACGGTGAGCTGGATATTGCCGGTGGCCAGGGTGAAGGCGAGCAGACCGAGAATGGCCAGCAGCACCTTGAGGGCGAAGTAGATGTGACTATCGGTCAGCAGTCGGCGTAACAAACCGGAGAATTCCATGGGCATGCTAGGCACCACCCTTGAGCGAAGCAAAATCGATGTGACTATCAATCAGCAGTCGGCGCAGCAGGCCAGAGAGATCCATCGGCATGAGACAGGTGAAACCCTTGATCGAAACGAGAGCGAGATAGTAACCCGCCAAGCGCGAAGTGGGCCGGTTCCCAAACTCGGGGCCCTGGGGTGGATTGCGTGTTTTTCAACTT
>NZ_JANFNV010000010.1:11490-145401 GCF_024436075.1 Aeromonas sp. JL9
ACCCCCCAAAGGGCCAAGGGCCCCTCAACAAAAGCGGGCCCACTTCGCTTCATATCCTTGATTTACAACTTATCCTGACAAAAATCGGCGCCAATAAAAACCCCGCCGAAGCGGGGTTTCTGATTAGTTGCGGTTGCCGCCAAGCAGACTCAGCAAGCTCAGGAAGATGTTGTAGATGGAGACATACAGGGTGACGGTGGCAGAGATGTAGTTGGTCTCGCCGCCGCGCACGATCTGCTGGGTAGTCAGCAGGATGGCGCCGGAGGAGAAGAGCATGAACATGGCGGACAGTGCCAGGCTCAGGGCGCTCATCTGCAGGAAGATGTTGGCAATCATGGCCACCAGCAGTACCCAGAAACCGACGAACAGCATGCCGCCAATGAAAGAGAGGTCACGCTTGGTGGTCAGGGCATAGGCCGACAGACCGAAGAAGGTGAGCGCGGTGCCGCCAAGGGCGGTCATCACGATCTCGCCACCACCATTGTTCATATACATGTTGATGATGGGGCCCAGGCTATAGCCCAGCAGACCGGTCAGGGCGAAGGTGAAGACCAGCCCCATGCCGTTGTTGCGATTCTTCTCGGTCAGGAACATCAGACCGTAGACGCCGATCAGGAACACGGCCCAGTGCAGCGGCGGCATGTTCATCACGGTAGCGACCCCCGCCACCACGGCAGAGAAGCCCAGAGTGAGGGAGAGCAGCATATAGGTGTTACGCAGCACCTTGTTGGTATCGCGTACGGCACTTTGGGTGCCAGTGTAGATAGAACGGGTATCCATCTTGGGTGTCCTCTTGATGTCCGGGTGAGACGGCGATCAGCCGCCTCGTGATCGCTGTTTGTTACTGCATGTTTACGCATTGTATGTAGAACAAATAGGGATGACGAGGAACAATTTCAAGCCACCTGCCATTTTGCTCCCGCACACTATCCCACAGGAAATATGTATTGCATATGAACAAGGGCTTAGCGTAGTATGCACGCCGTTCGGAGGGGTGGCAGAGCGGCTGAATGCACCGGTCTTGAAAACCGGCGATGGGCGACCATCCGTGGGTTCAAATCCCACCTCCTCCGCCATATTCAAAGAGAAAGCCCAAGCGGTCACCCGCTTGGGCTTTTTCGTATCTGCGGTTTCTGGCCGAAAATGGCCTTGAATGAAGGCGCCGACAAAGCGCCCCGGCACTTTATGTCCTAGACCAGAATGACCTGCACATTTTTGGCTTTGATCTGCTCGATGACCTCTTTGTCCGCATCCTTGCCGGTGATCAAAATGTCGATCTTGCTGGCGGCGCAAAACAGCATGCCTGCCCGTTGTCCCACCTTGCTGCTGTCGGCCAGCACTACCAGTCGGCCGACGTGGTTGAGCATCTTCTGCTCCGCCATCGCGGTCAGCATATCCATCTTGTAGAGACCATCTGCGGTGACACCCTTGCCGCTGGTAAACATCCAGTGCCCGGCATAGAGGGAGGAGATCTCGTCCTGCGGTGCCAGGGTGATGGATTGCGACTTGTTGTATTGACCGCCGATGATCACCACGCCGTCATGGTCATTCTCGATCAGGTAGTTGGCGAGCGGGAAGTAGTTGGTGATGACCTGAACATCTTGTCCGCAGATCTCCTGACCCAGCACGAAGGCGGTGGAGCCACAGTTGATGACCGCGCTTTCCCCCGGTTTGATCAGGGCGGCGGCCGCCTGGGCGATGCGCACCTTTTCGCTGTGATTGAGGCTTTCATTGCTGTCGAGAGGAGACCAGTGTGCCTTTCTTGCCTGCATCAGGGCTTCGGCACCGTTGCGCACCTTGCGCAGCTTGCCGGAGTCATTGAGCTTGTTGATATCGCGGCGCGCAGTGGCCGGAGAAATATCAAAGGCTTGCATTATGCTGTTGACCGACAGATGACGTTTCTGATTGAGCAGTTCCAAAATGGCGTTATGGCGATGTGCTTCTGTCATATCATGCCTGATGATGATTGAATCTGATTGGGTGGTGATTATATCGCGCATAAGTGTGAATGACAGCTCTCTTGTCCACTCTTCTGGTGACGGGCGTTCAGGCGAGCGCCAGACCGGCTTGCCGAGCGAGTTCAACCAGTTGCCCCTTGGCCGTTTTCAGGTTGCTGGCCCACTCTTCATCCTTGGCCCACATCTCCAGCACCAGGGGGCCGTTGTAACCGATTTTTGCCAGAGTGTGGAAAATGGCGGCAAAGTCGACCTCTCCCTCGCCAATGACCAGATCACGGAACTGCCCGCTGTAACTGGCCGTTACCTTGCGGGTATCTTTGAGGTGGATCTGCACGATATGGTCTGCACTCATTTGCAGCTCGGTGCAGGTGTCATAGTTCCAGCCGGTGATATTGCCGACATCCGGGTAGGCCATGAAGTAGGGGGAGGGGATCTGCTTTTTCAGCACCTCGAATTTGCTGAGGGAGTTGAGATAGGGGGTATCCATGATCTCCACACCCAACATGATGCCTGCCCGTTCTGCCATTTTGGCTGCCGCCTTCATCCCGTCGATGAAGTGGCGGTGGGTCTCGTCGCTTTGCGGTTCGTAATAGACGTCGTAGCCCGCCAGCTGGATGCAGCGAATGCCGAGCTTGTACGCCAGATTGATCGCTTTTTCCATGATGATGGCCGCCTGTGCGCGGATGACCGGATCCTGCGAACCAAACGGAAAGCGGCGATGGGCGCTCAGGCACATGGAGTGCAGCGGCAAGCTGTGCTGCTCGCACAGGCGTCTGAGCCGATAGATTTCGCTATCTGACCAGTCGAGCCGTTGCAGTTTTTCATCTGATTCATCAATGGATATCTCGATGAAATCAAAGCCAAGCTCCTTGGCCGACAAAATTTTCTCTTGCCACTCCAGTGCAGAGGGCATCGCTTTTTCATAAAGGCCGAGGCGTAAGGCATGGTCAAAGTGGTGCATACAAGCTCCTGCATTCAGATAGGGAAATAGCGGTTCAATACCTCGAGGATCCCGCCCTCGTCGTTGCTCTCGCAGGTGACCCGGTTGGCCATCTGCTTAATCTCCGGCTCGGCATTGGCCATGGCGATGCCCATCCCTGCGAGGCAGAGCATGGAGGCGTCGTTGTGGTTGTCGCCGATGGCGACCAGTCGCGCCGGGCTGATCCCTTGCTGGTCAAGATAATCCTGCAGTCGCGCTCCCTTGCTGTTGCCGCGGCGGGCAAAATCGACCCGATTGGCCCATGACTGCTCGCCACTGAAGTGTTCGCGTACCCAGGGGTGATGTGAGAAGGCCTGAATGGCGGTGATCTCTCCCTCGGCCACGAACTTCCAGACATGGCTGCTGTTGGCCAGCTCATCTTCAAACGAGTCAACACTGGCTACCTGCGGCTGGATAGGCGGCGCAAAGCTGCTGGCCCACTGCTGCAGGGCCGCCACGTAGCGTACCGGCTGATGAGCGGAGTAGACCATGCGGTCAGTGACATACATGACGAGGTTGAGCCGGTGCTCCCTTGCCAGCGCGATAAATCGCTGTGCCAGCAGATGGGGAATGGCGTTCTCTGCCAGCACGGCGCGCCGGTCGTAGTCGTAAACGTAGGTGCCGTTGCAGCAGATGATGGGCGTGGTCAGCCCCAGTTCGTGGTGATAGGGGTGGGCGGCTGTGTGGTGTCTGCCGGTGACCAGCATGACGGTGGCCTGCTCCTTGATCCTCATGATGGCCTCTTTGACGGCCGGCATGATGGTGTGAGCACTGGTCAGGGTGGTGCCATCGAGATCGAGGGCCAGGGCGTGATAGCGCATCGTCTGATCTTCTTGTTATCCGGTGATGGGGGGGCAATAGAGGGGGGGATTGAGATGAGGCCTTGCTGGCCCATCTCCATCACCCTCCCTCGTATTACCCGACGTCTGACAGGGCGTGCTTACAGGAAGGATTTGTAAGGCAGCTCAGGTTCGTCGATGAAGATGTCATCGAACCCGCGCGGGTGCTGGTAGTGCAGCTTGCTCTGGTCGGTCGGGAAGGTGTACTTGCCACCGACTTGCCAGAAGAAGGGGCTGAAGCGATAGCCGAGGCGATCTTTTTTCATGTTCCAGAGCACTTCGATCTCGCGGGGATCGCTTTGGAAGTTGGCCCAGATATCGTGGTGGAACGGGATCACCACCTTGGTGTTGAGGGACTCCCCGGCCCGCAAGATGTCTGATGAGGTCATCTTGTCGGTGACGCCGCGGGGGTTCTCGCCATAAGAGAGCAGCGCCACATCGATCTGGTAGTCATTGCCGTGCTTGGCGTAGTAGTTGGAGTAGTGGGAGTCACCCGAGTGGTAGAGGTTGCCCCCGGATGTCTTGACCAGATAGTTCACCGCCCGATCATCCATGCCATCCAGAATGCTCTTGTCGGTGGAGGATACTCCCGCCGACAGGGTGACCAGCGCGGTACGGTCAAAGGCATCGAGCACCTTGATCACGATATCGCCCACCGGGATCTCGTCACCCACTCGCGCCACAACACAACGCTCGGCAGGCACCCCCCAGCGCAACCAGAGGTCGACACAGGCTTTCGGGCCGATGAACTTCACATGCTCACCACAGTTTTGCAGCACGGCAGCCGCCACATTGACGTCGATATGGTCGGCATGATCGTGGGTAGCGAGCACTGCATCGATATCTTTAATCCCGAACGGATCGAGCACGAAAGGTGAGGTTCTCAGGTTGGGTTGCAGCTTGCGCACGCCCCCCATCCGCATCATCTGGTGCTGCTTGTTCATGTAGGGATTGCCATGGGTTCGCTTGCCCGTGCCGCACCAGAAGTCGATGGAGATGTTGGTATTGCCGGCAGACTTCAGCCAGATACCGGTGCAACCCAGCCACCACATGGCAAAGGTATTCGGTTTGACCTCTTCCTGCTCAATCTCTTCATTCAGCCAGGTGCCCCACTCGGGGAAGGTGCTGAGGATCCACGATTCACGGGTGATTTCTTCAATCTTGCTCATCTCACATACCTTTCTGATTTGGATGGTTCACACAGTGGTGATTCATCGGGTGATGACATGACTTGCATGGTTGCGAGTCAGTGATTCGTCTTGATTGGTTGTGACTATATTACTCGCTTTTGTGATTATCAATGATTCTGGTGATTGTTTTGTGAGATTAATTGCGGCATATCACAATCAAGAGATGAGAATGTTTTTAAGTTATTGTATTTATTGTGTTTTTTATTTTTTTACATATTTTTAGGGATTCTTTGAATCCTTTTATGCGGTTCTGATTACCCTTTTAACCGAAATTTTACATCCGAGCGGTGGAAAAAAGAGATTCTCCCGACCTAGATCTTCATCACAATAAATCACTTGGTGACTATGTATGATTATTTTAGATTTCACGGTGAGTGGTGACAGTTGAATCTGCTCGCGGGGCGTCAGGTAAAGCAATGCCCATATGAATGGTGAGATGTCCGCACCAATCCAATAGCCATGAGTTGTCCTCATCTGGACGGAGCATAAATATGGAAACCCTCTACAACGCTTTTTACATCTTTTACAGTCAGGTGATGACCAAGGCACCCCTGCTGTTGGGGCTGGTGACCTGTATTGGCTACCTGTTGCTCAAGCAGGATGGCACGACGGTCGTCAAGGGCACCGTGAAGACCATCGTCGGTTTCATGCTGGTGCAGGTGGGTGCCAGTACGCTGGTGGCCGGCTTCAAGCCGGTGGTGGACAAGATTGCGGAATATCATCACCTCACCGGTTCAGTGATTGATCCCTACACCACCATGATGGCGACCATGGAGACCATGGGGGAGAACTACTCCTGGGTCGGCTATGCGGTATTGCTGGCCCTTGCCCTCAATATTCTGCTGGTGTTGTTGCGGCGCTATACCGGGATCCGCACCATCATGCTGACCGGCCACATCATGTTTCAGCAGGTGGGTCTGATCGCGGTCTTCTATATGGTGATGGGTGCCTCGATGTGGGAAACCATCCTCTATTCCGCCGTCATCATGGCGCTCTATTGGGGGATCTCCTCCAACATCATGTTCAAGCCGACTCAGGAAGTGACTGGCGGGGCGGGGTTCTCCATCGGCCACCAGCAACAGGTCGCCTCCTGGATTGCCACCAAGGTGGCGCCGAAACTGGGCAACAAGGAAGAGAGCGTCGATCACCTGAAGTTGCCAAAGTGGCTGCACATCTTCCACGACAGCATCACGGCGACCGCCATCGTGATGACCATCTTCTTCGGTATCATCCTGCTCTCGTTTGGCCTCGATAATCTGCAACAGATGGCGGGTCAGACTCACTGGTCCATCTACATTCTCGAGACCGGTCTCAAGTTTGCGGTCGCCATTCAGGTCATCGTGGTGGGGGTGCGGATGTTCGTTGCCGAACTCTCCGAGGCCTTCAAGGGGATCTCCGAACGGGTCATTCCCAACGCCGTCCTGGCAATCGATTGCGCCGCTATCTATGCCTACTCGCCGAATGCCATGGTCTTTGGCTTCATGTGGGGGGCTATCGGTCAGTTCCTTGCTGTGCTTGCCCTGCTGGCATTCCAGGCGCCCATCATGATTATCCCGGGCTTCATTCCCATGTTCTTCTCCAACGCCACCATAGGGGTGTTCGCCAACCACTTTGGCGGCTGGCGAGCGGTGATGAAGATCTGCTTCGTTATGGGGATCATCGAGGTGTTTGGTTCTGCTTGGGCTATCCACTTGTTCGCGGTCAATGGCACCAGCTTCAATGGCTGGATGGGGATGGCTGACTGGGCGCTGGTATTCCCGGTGATCATGCAGGGCCTCTCGTTATCTTCCCTGTTCTTCGTGGTGTTACTGGCTGGCGCCGGGCTCTATATGTACTTCGCTTCCCGCACCCTGCGGATGGAAGAGGATATGGCTGTCCCGAGTGCTGCCGTGGCAGAAGACGCGGCCGATCTGCCAGCCTCGCCAGTCGAGAGTGCCAAAGGGGGGCATGCAGTGCGGATCCTGGCGGTATGCGGCAACGGTCAGGGTTCCTCCATGATGATGAAGATGAAGATCGGCAAGTTTCTCGAACAGCGTGGCGTGCCCCATATCATGGACTCCTGCGCCGTGGCCGATTACAAAACCAAGCTGCAGACCACCGACATCATCGTCTCTTCCAAGCATCTGGCCGGCGAGATGAGCCCCGGTGAGGGCAAATTCGTGCTGGGCGTACAGAACATGCTCAACCCCAATTCGTTTGGTGATGAACTGCTGGGCATCATCAAGAACAACTTTGCAAATTAAGCCGATGAGCCTCGCTGCATGTGGCTGCGGGCAAGGAGAACAAGATGAAATTCAAACAATCTCTGATGGAAAACAACTCTGTATTGCTCAATGCGGCTGCCAGCGACTGGCGCAGCGCCATCAAGCTGGGCACCGACATGCTGATCCGCTCCGGTGCCGTGGAGCCGCGTTACCATGACGCAATCATCGGCAGCATTGAAAAGATGGGGCCCTATATCGTGATTGCCCCCCAATTCGCGATGCCCCATGCGAGGCCAGAGGATGGAGTCAATCGCACGGCGTTTGCACTGGTCACCCTGACCACGCCGGTGAAGTTTGAGGGGGAAGAGGAGCCGGTGGACGTGCTGGTGACGCTGGCGGGCAGCACCTCCGATGAACACATGGAGGGGCTGATGGAGGTGACTCAGGTGCTGGAGGATGAAAACAGCGAGAGCGGGATCAACCTCGAGAAGCTGCGAGCGTGCCAGAGCACCGCAGATGTATTCAACGTCATTGATCAGGCGCTGGCGCAAGTGGTCTGAGGCACCCAACGCGGCCCCGCAAGGGGCCCAGGAGAACGAAATGTACAACTCATTGAAAGAGGCGGTACTGGAGGCCAACCTGCTGTTGCCCCGATACGGTCTGGTTACCCTGACATGGGGCAACGTATCCCAGATAGATCGCAGCTTGGGCGTGGTGGCCATCAAGCCGTCGGGGGTTTCTTACGACAATATGACCGTTGACGATATCGTGGTGGTTGATTTGGCTGGCCAGATCGTCGATGGGCATTTATCCCCGTCCAGTGATACAGCAACCCATCTGGTTTTATATAAAGCGTTTAAAGGCATTTCCGGTATTGTGCACACCCACTCCCGTCATGGCACTATTTGGGCGCAAGCGGGAATGGATATTCCCGCCTTGGGTACCACCCATGCCGATTATTTCTATGGCGATATTCCCTGCACCCGTCCGCTGACCGAAGATGAAATTCGCGTTGATTATGAAAAAAATACCGGCAAGGTCATTGTCGAAGAATTTCAGCGACGGGATCTGGATCCACAGGCCTTGCCAGGCGTTGTCATTACTGGCCATGCCCCGTTTTGCTGGGGCAAGAGTGCGGTGGATGCGGTGCACAATGCGCTGGTGCTGGAGGAGGTCGCCACCATGGCGCTGGCAACCAGAGCGTTGAATCCGGCCATCCATATTGCGCAAGAGTTGTCTGACAAACATTATTTCAGAAAGCATGGTGAGAATGCCTATTACGGCCAGCGCTAATTAGTCGACCCGTTATTTAAATTGCCCATCTATTTATTTAGTGACGTCAGGTTACGGCCCTTTATTGACTTTAAATCAATGGGCCAATTCATTCTGCCAAGGTTTTAAATTGAGGAAATATAGTATGACCAAACCCATGTTACAGATTGCTCTGGATTCTACCGATCTTGCTACCGCCGTGGATATTGCCGATCGCGTCGCCAGCTATGTCGAAGTGATCGAGGTCGGCACTATTCTGGCTTTTGCAGAAGGGATGTCTGCGGTACGCACCATGCGCGAGCGTCACCCCGATCACATTATCGTGTGTGATATGAAGACTACCGATGGTGGTGCCATTCTGGCTCGCATGGCCTTCTCGGCCGGAGCTGACTGGATCACAGTATCGGCCGCCGCACATGTCGCTACCATTGCTGCCTGCAAGAAAGTTGCGGACGAGTTTGGCGGGGAGATCCAGATCGAGATCTATGGCAACTGGACGCTGGATGATGCCAAACAGTGGGCCGATATGGGGATCACCCAGGCTATCTATCACCGCTCGCGGGATGCCGAGCTGGCCGGGGTCAGCTGGACCCAGGCCGATTTGAGCAAGATGCGGGCACTCTCCGAACTGGGGCTGGAGCTGTCGATCACCGGCGGTATCGTGCCGGAAGATATCCATCAGTTTGAAGGGATCCGGGCCAAGACCTTTATCGCCGGGCGGGCATTGGCATCGGAAAGCGGTCAGGCAACCGCCGAAGCGTTGCGCCGAGAGATAAGCAAATATTGGTAACAGGAGCAGGTTATTAGCGGATAAAGGCCCCGGAAATACTCCGGGGCCTTGTCGCAGCAGGGGTTAGATCCGCCCCTGATAGCGTAGGGGGAAGCGGCCCTGACTGTCTGGCTGGCCGAGGAAGGGGAGCCCTTGTTGCATCTGAGGCGGCAGTTCTGGGCCCGGTTTCAGGGTGCCCTGGAACAGGTATTGGCCATTGGGTTGCAGCTCGAGGCGACCCATGGTCTGCACCGCATCGGAGCCCTGCTTGAGTTCGGCCACCAGTTTGGAGTCGAGGCAGGTGAGTTTCACCTCGGGGTCGGCCAGATCCAGCTTTCCCGCCGGGGTATCGGCGCTGGCGTTGTACCAGTCGAGGTTGCCGTAGAGGTTGTCACACCAGGGGTTGCCCTGGGCAAACTGCTCCACTTTGAGCTGCAGCTGACCGGTGACGGTGATCGGGATCGGCAGGCGCATCGGCACCCGGCTCAGCAACCAGGGGGCGGGGGCGTTGAGGGTCAGATCGCGGCCGAAGGCGGCGCCATTCCAGCCGACAACGCCCTGACCATTGAGGCCGTTGCGATCGCCAAAGCGAATGGCCACTTCGGGGGCGAAGCGCAGCAGCGACCAGCCGTTGAGATCCCAGCGCAGCTGGTTCACCGATTCGCTGGCATATTGCAGTCGGGCAATCTGGCCACTCCAGAGGGTGCCGCTCACCCCTTCCAGTTTCAGCAGACTGGCGACGTTGGCAGGCAGCGGCAGATGGCGAGCCACCAGTGCCGCGGGCAGGGTGGCCAGCAGGAAGAGCAGATAGGCGGCCAGAAACAGGCTGGCAATCAGGATGCGTTTTTTCATTGTGGACGACTCAACTGCAAACGTCTGACCTTGACCAGACCCGGGGCCAGATCCTCGCGGGCGATCTCGATGATTTGAACCTGAATGCCGTGCTGCTCCACCAGAGTGGAGAGCCAGAGCAGCAAGTCATCGAACTGGACAGTGTCGATCCACACTTGCAGCTCCTGCGCCTGGGGTTGCAGCCGGGCAATCTTGATCTTGTGGTTGAAGGCGGTGCGGTTGACCACCCCTTCCAGGGTGCCGCTGGTATCGATCTGGCGACCCGAGCCCCCTTGCATGGCCAGCACCTCTTCCCCCTTCTCCTTGAGCCAGGCGAGGGTCTGCTGCTGGTTCTGCACCTGCCGCTCCCGCTCTGCGATGCGGTTGGCGATGGGCTGCCAGACGCTCCAGTAGAAGAGACCGACCAGCAGCAGAACGCCGCCTGCGACCACCAGCCGCTGTTCCCGTGCGGTGATGCCGTGCCACCAGCTCTGCAATTTTTCCATCATGATGATTTACCCTTGAGCACCAGTGCGCCCTCTACCTTGCCCTCGGTGCTGCGCACCTCGCCTTGCTGTACCTCGAATTGCTTGCCAGCCAGCTCGCGGAACCGCTCGATCTCGGCAAAGCCGGGAGCGGTCACCTGCAGCCTCAGCTCGCGGCGACTGGCATCAAAGCGCATCACCTGCGGTTTCAGACCGGGTATTTCGGCAAAGGTGGGGGCCAGCTCGGTGAGCATCAGCAGCACGCCGTTTTGCGGGGCTTGTCCCAGCTGTTGCAGATGCTGGTTCATCTGGCTGCGCACGTTCACGATGCGGCTCTCACCCGGGAAGATGCGGGTATAGACGGCGCGGATCTCCGCTTTCAGCGCCTTGTCCTGCTCGGTGAGCTGATAGAGTTGCACGCCGCGCTGGCCGAGGGCCACCAGCAGCAACAGGCCAGCGGTGATGGCTACCTTGCGCCACTGCAACCAGTAGCGGGCATATTCGGTCTGCGGCCGGTAGGGGCCGGTCAGCAGGTTGGCGCGGCAGGTGAGGGCCCCCTTGGCCAGCAGCAGCATGGGGAGTTCAGGCTCCGCCGCCTGCCAGTTGGCGGCGGCAATGGCGGGCACCGGGGTGTGGCTGTGGATGGTGACCGGCTCGACTTCGGTTGCCAGCAAGATAGCCAGCAGCGGCTCGTCAGCGACGATCCCCTGACAGGGGCCCTGGCGTACCAGCCACTCGCTGCCGAGTTGCAGCGCAGACCAGCCATCCGCGGCCTGTGGCAGCGCCAGCACATCGGGCAGCAGTTGCAGGCTCTTGAGGCCAGCGGCATCGAGCCAGCCGAGCCACTCGGTCATCTTCTGCCGATCCACCGCCATCAGGTCGACCTGTTGCCCTTCGTGGGCCAGCACCACCAGATGGAGCTCGTCCACGTCGGAGGCGATCTGCTCCTCCAGCAGGTAGGGGAGGGCCGCTGCCGACTGGCGGTTGTAGCGACCCGGCAGGGTGACGCGCCGGAAGATCAGATCGCTGCCCGGCACTAGCGTGACCACGGGGCGGCCACCGGCCCGCTCCTGCAGCTCGCTCAGGGCATCGGCCGAAGGTAGGGTGCCGGAGGCGATGATCTCCTGCTCCTGACCGGACCAGACCAGCCAGGCCACGGGTTGTTGTTTATTGGTCCCCAGTCGGATGACCAGACTTTCGCTCACGCATCTCTCTCCTGCGATACCGGTTTGCAAAGGGCGTTGTGCGCCCTTGCAACCGGTGCGCAGCCCGCAGGCTGCATCCAACATCTCTCGTACCCGCAGGCGATGGCCTGCAGGTGCGCTGTTTATTCGGCGCCGCTACTGAGGCGGCGCAGCATCACCAGTTTATTGTCCTTGCCCCGCTGGAACAGGGTTTCGAGCCAGGCCCGGTTGTCGCCGACCTCGGCCACGACTCGGGCTTCGAAGAAGTCGCTCTTGACCACCAGCGCCTCTTTCAGTCCTTTCACCGCATCGACCGGAGCGAGCATGTCTGTCATCAGCTTGCTCTCTTTCCACCCCTTCTGAGGCCGCTCGTTCAGCACCCGCTTGGCGTCATCCAGCCCGATAGTACCCAGATAGAGGGCGACCAGCAGCTCGGGGCGCTGGGGGGCAAGGGTATTGATATTGATCTTCAACTTGTCGTTGGGCAGGGTGCAGACATAGGGGGCCAGTTTGGCATAGACCCTGGCCGTCACCCCGCGCACCGCCCTCAGCTCGTCCTTGCCCAGCATCCACTGGTTGGCGGTCAGATAGGGTGGCTTGAGACCCTCGTAATAGGCGTCCTCGGCGCCAAGGCTGGAGACCAGCACCGTATCCTTGTCAGTCCAGTCACGGATGGCATCGGTGAGCTGGGCCGCCTCGTAATCATCCATCGCCAGCTGTTTGAGCAGTTCGCGAAACACTTGCACCGGATAGGGCTGCTGAGCCAGCTCCTCGCCGCTCCCCGCCTTGGAGGCCACGCTCAGGCTGTTGAGGTTGAAGCAGGATTGCAGGTCGGTCACCTCGCCCTTGAGCTGGCCATCATCCACCGGAAACACAGTGTTCTTGCGGGCCCAGTTCTGGCTGAGGTTGACCACCTCGGGGTTGTCCTTGAAATCCTGCGTCAGCACCTTGCTCACCAGCGCTTCTGCCGAGAGGGCATACCACCACGCCTGTTTGCCTGTGGTGATGTTGGCGGTGCGGCGCAGCTCAAGCTGCAGGCGGCCGCTCATATTGCTGGCGATGATCACCATCACCGAGAGGATCAGCAGCACCACCAGCAGCGCCATGCCGCGCTGGCGACCGGGAGCGGCGAGATTAGCCCGCATTGGCGCCCCCTCCGTTCTGGCTGTCACCATTACCGCCATTGGTATTGCCGTTGCCGCCGTTGTTCCCGTTATTGCTGTTGTTGCCGCCCCCCTGGTCGGGGTTGCTGCTCTGGCTGTTCTCTTCGGCGCGCTGGCCACCGGCACCAATCAGGAACTGGCGGCGAATGGTGCCGTAATCCTCCAGATCCAGCTCCACTGCCAGCCCGTGGGGCAGCACGCTGCGCTGGGTCCACTCCTCTTTCCAGTTGCCCTTGTCGAAGAAGTAGAGGCGAAACGCCGTGACTCCCGCCAGCACCGGCTGGATGCGCGGCTCGGTGCCGATCACCGGATCCGGATAGAGGTAGCTCAGGCGCTCCAGCTTCTGATCCTTGAGACGCCAGCCGACCCGCTGCAGATGGGAGCGGGGCAGCATGCCGTCCGGGTTGAGCCAGCCGCTGCGCATAAAGGCCATGCCCCAGTCATCGCTCTGCTGGCCGAACCGGGAGGCCGCCAGCAGCACCTTGTTGTTCTCCCCCTCGATGCGACCGCTGCGAGGCACCATCTGGGTGATGTCTCGCTCCAGCAGGGTGAAGGCGAGCTGCAATTCGTTGAGGCGAGCCTCCTTGCGCTTGGCTACCTCGTCGCTGGTGAGCACCCCCTGCAGTACCTGATAGGCACCCATGCTGAGAGTGGCGAAGATGGCGATCGCCACCAGCATTTCGAGCAGGGTGAAACCGGCATGGCGGACGGGGCGAGGCGTGCGGGCAACGTGCTGGGTCATCGGCTGATATAGGTCCGCATCATGGCGACCGGGTTCTCGGCTTTGGCCTCGGTACGCACTTCCATATCGAGCGCCCGGAAGTTGTTGTCGGCGGTGGCGACGCCGCGATAGCGCCAGTACCAGGTGCTGCCCGCCATCTGCTCATCCCCTTCCACCCAGCTGTCGCCGGGCCACTTGTTCTCGAGCTTCTGTTGCACCAGCTGGTTCTCTACCACCCAGGTGGCGAGTGTCTTCTGCTCCAGATAGTTGAGGGCCGAGAGGTGTTCGCTGGCGGTTTTCATTACCGCCAGACCCGCGATGGCAAAGACTGCCAGCGCCACCATCACTTCGAGTAAGGTCATGCCTCGGGCGTTCATCGTGCCACCTGTTGAGGGTGTGGTTGGCACAGCAGTAGCGCCACCATCACACCTTTCTCAAACAACGTCATGCCGCGGGCGTTCATTCGCTCACCTCTTCATCTTCATCGCCGGTGAGCAGGGTGAGGCGGCCGAACTCGTCCCCCTTGACGATGCGGGTGTAGCGGGCATCCTCATCCTGCTGGGTGAAGGTGAGCACGAACGGGCTCAGCTCGCCGCCCGGGAAGATAAGCAACTGCGGCGTGCGCTCCTTCTCGTCGCGCTTCTGTTCGGTTTTCTCGTCGGAGTCCGGCTGCCAGCCAAAGCCTTCCAGCTCCAGCGCCAGCGTCATGTTCTCGGCCAGTTGCACCGGCCCCAGCTGCTTGTCGCCTGTCAGGGCCAGCCACTTGCGATCCTTGGCCTGACGCTGCATAAACTGCCAGCCGTTATCCTCGATGCGAATACCTACCAGCCGACCATCCATCACCGCATACTCCTGCGCCAGCTGCAGCGTCGCCATCAGGCGACGCGCCTGCTTGTCCAGCTCCCGATCCCCTCTGGCGCCTCCCATGCTGAGGGTGACGGCGGTGGCCACCAGCCCCATCAGCATGGCGACCAGCAACACTTCCAGCAGAGTAAAGCCGGATTGGCGATGAAAGGAGAGAGAGCGCTTCATGCAGTCAGCTCACAAGGAGTGCGGTGGCGACATATCACTTATTGGAAATCCTTCAGGTTCCAGTTGCCGATGTCGTCATCGGTACCGGCTTCACCATCCAGACCCATGGAGAAGATGTCGATCTTGCCGAACTGGCCCGGGCTCAGCAGCTGGTACGGGTTGCCCCAGGGATCTTGCGGCAGGCGCTTGATGTAGCCGCCATCGCGGTAGCTGCGCGGCGCCGGATCGATAGAAGGCTTGGTCACCAGCGCGTCCAGACCCTGTTCGGTGGTCGGGTAGCGGTTGTTGTCCAGCTTGTACATGTCGAGGGCATTTTCCAGCGCCACGATATCGGAGACCGCTTTCTGCTGGTCAGCTTTCTCCTTGTTGCCCATCAGGTTGGGCACCACCAGACTGGCCAGAATGCCGAGGATCACGATGACCACCATGACTTCCAGCAGGGTAAAACCGGATTGACGACGTTTGTTCATGAGTTGCTCCGTAACGAATGAGATGGGATAGCCCATCAGAGAGTGATCACTGGGTGGGTTCGACGGGCCGCCAGCGGCGCCACCGAACACCGGAAACTTACATATTCACCATATTGTTGAGCTCGAGGATCGGCTGCAGGATCGACATCACGATAAACAGCACCACCCCGGCCATGGAGACCACCAGCATGGGTTCGAACACCCCGAGGGCGATATTGACCTGGGATTCAAACTCCCGATCCTGGTTGTCTGCCGCCCGCTCCAGCATGCTGTCGAGCTCGCCGCTCTGCTCGCCGGAGGCGATCATGTGCAGCATCATGGGCGGGAAAATCTTGGTCTCGGTCAGTGACTTGCGCAGACTGGTCCCCTCGCGCACCCGTTCGGCAGCCTCGAGAATGCGCATTCTGGCAAAGTCGTTGGAGAGCACTTCGCCGGAGATCTTCATCCCCTCCAGCAGCGGTACCGCACTGGCGTTGAGGATGCTTAACGTGCGAGCAAAGCGGGCGGTGTTGAGACCGCGGCTGACCCGGCCAATCACCGGCAGACCGAGCAGCACCTGATGCCAGCGTCGGCGACGCTTTTCATCGGTGAGCCACCAGCGCCAGACAAAGCTGCCAAGGAAGATCAGCAGCAGGAACCAGAGGCCGTAGGCCTGCATCAGCTCGCTGGTGCCGATGAGAAAGCGGGTGGTGCCCGGCAGCTGCTGGCCCATGTGTTCAAACTGGGCCACTACCTTGGGTACCACGGCGGTAAGCAGGATCGAGATAACCCCGATGGCGACGCAGGTGAGCACGATGGGGTAGATCATCGCCTGCAGCAGCTTGGTGCGCATATGCTGGCGCTGCTCGGTGTAGTCGGCGAGACGGTTGAGCACCTTCTCTAGATGGCCCGATTTTTCACCGGCCGCCACCATGGAGCGGAACAGCTGATCGAACACATGGGGAAAAGCCCCCAGCGAGTCGGCCAGCGAATAGCCTTCCACCACCTTGCTGCGCACGGTCGCTACCAGAGAGCGCAAGTGGGCTTTTTCACACTGCTCGGCAACCGCCTTGAGCGCCTCTTCGATGGTGAGACCAGCCCCCACCAGGGTCGCCAGCTGGCGAGTGATCAGGGCAAGCTCGGCGGTGCTGGCACCGCGCCGAAACAGGGCGAAGCGGGTCGCTTCCCGTTTCGCCTTCTCGGTGGTCTCGTTCACCTCGAGGGGAGTGAGCCCCTGTTCGCGCAGCAGCTGGCGCACTTGACGGGCCGAGTCGCCCTCCATTACGCCGCTCTTGCTGCGTCCCTTGTTGTCGAGGGCCTTGTATTCGAATGCCGCCATCTCAATCTTCCCGGGTCACGCGCAGTACCTCTTCGAGGCTGGTCTGCCCCTTGAGGACCTTGTCGATGCCGTCACGACGGATGCTGGGGGTGTGGCCGCGGATCAGCCGCTCGATGGCGAGCTCGCCGCTGGCACTGTGAATGGCTTCACGCACTGCTTCGTCGATCACCACCAGCTCGTGGATGCCGGTCCGGCCACGGTAGCCGGTGTGGTTGCACAGCTCGCAGCCGACCGGACGCCACACCTGCTGGTCGGGGGCCAGCTCGATGCCCATGGCGAGGCGCTCCTGCTCGGTGATGGGGCGCGGGGCGCGGCAATCGGGGCAGAGGGTGCGCACCAGCCGCTGGGCCAGCACCGCCAATAGCGACGAGGAGAGCAGGAAGGGCTCGATCCCCATGTCCCGCATCCGGGTGATGGCGCCGATGGCGGTGTTGGTGTGCAGGGTCGACATCACCAGGTGACCGGTCAGCGAGGCCTGCACCGCGATTTGGGCGGTTTCCAGATCTCGAATTTCCCCCACCATCACCACATCCGGATCCTGACGCAAGATGGCGCGCAGGCCGCGGGCGAAGGTCATGTCCACCTTGGTGTTGACCTGGGTCTGGCCCACCCCTTCGAGGTCATATTCGATAGGGTCTTCCACCGTCAGGATGTTGCGATCCCGCGAGTTGATTTCAGACAGCGCCGCATAGAGGGTGGTGGATTTACCGGAACCGGTCGGGCCGGTGACCAGAATAATGCCGTGGGGCTTGCGAATAAGCTCGCTGATGATGGTGCGGTTGGCCGCGGTCATCCCCAGCTGCTTGAGCTCGAGGCGCACGTTGTTCTTGTCCAAGAGACGCAATACCACCCGCTCGCCGTAGCTGGACGGCATGGTGGAGACCCGCACGTCGACGGCGCGGCCGCCGATACGCAACGAGATACGGCCATCCTGCGGTACCCGCTTCTCGGCGATATCCATCCGCGACATCACCTTGATCCGCGAGACCAGCAGTGAGGCCAGCTTGCGATGGGGGCGCAGGATCTCCCGCAGCACCCCATCGATGCGAAAACGAATGACCAGTGCCCGCTCGAAGGTCTCGATATGGATATCGGAGGCCTCCTCCTTGATCGCCTCGCTCAACATGGCGTTGATGAGGCGAATGATGGGGGCGTCGTCATCGGCATCCAGCAGATCTTCGCTCTGGGGCAGCTCTTCGGCCAGGGCGAAGAAGTCCATCTCGTTGCCGAGATCTTCCATCAGTTGGCGCGCCTCGGAGGAGTCGCGCTGGTAGTGAGCCATCAGCAGCTCTTCGAAGGCCTCGTTGTCGAGTTGCTCCACCGCGAAGCTGCAACCCGCGACCCGCCGCACTTCCAGCAGGGCTTGCGGGGTGACGCCAGGACGGCACTGCAGCACGGGGGCGCCCTCCCGCTCAATCAGGATCACCCCGAAGTTGCGGGCAAAGACAAAGGGGAGCTCGGGCAGTGGCGCAGGCCCGACGCTTCCATCCAGATGGTAGGCACTCATCAGGGCTTACTCTGCACAAACGGGGTGGTGGTCTCGACAGTGCTTTGCTGTCTGCTCCGCATCTCGTTGATCTGCTTCTGGATCTCTTTTTGCAGCTCGGGCGACACCATCACATCCTGGCCATAGGCAGGCAATACCTGACGGGCGGGGGAGGTGAGATACCCCTCCTGCGAGGCGGCATTGAGCTGCTCGGCGCGGAACAGGGAGTACTTGTTGCTGGAGACACCGGTATAGACGTCCGCATCACGCAAGATGGTTGGCCGGATAAAGACCATCAGGTTGCGCTTGGAGGTGGTGTTGGAGGTGGAGCGGAACAGATAGCCCAGCACCGGGATATCGCCCAGCAAGGGCACCTTGGAGACCTGCTCCTTGGTCTGTTCGTCCATCAAACCGCCCAGCACCACGGTTTCGCCGCTTTTGACCAGCACCGCGTTCTTGACGGTACGGGTATCGAAAGTGGGGCCAAGGTTGGCAGTACCGGTCGCCTGGGTCTGGGCGACGCTGGAGACCTCCTGCTCGATATTGAGCAGCACCGAATCCCCTTCGTTGATCTGCGGGGTCACCACCAGCTTGGTGCCCACCGTCTTGCGCTCGATGGTGTTGAACACCTGATCGCTGGTGGTGGAGCTTTGCGAACCGCTCTGGACCGGGACCTCCTGACCGACGTTGAAGGAGGCCTCCTTGTTATCCATGGTGACGATACTCGGGGTGGAGAGAATATCGTTCTTGGTATTGGAGGCCAGCGCCGTGGCCAGCATGGCCCAGTCGCCGTGATAGAAACCGGCGGCCATGCCGTTGAACTCTTTCAGCAGACCGGCAGCGGTGTCGGTCTTGCCATTCTGGTAATCCTTGCCCGCCGCAATGGCGCTGCCGAGGGGCAGGCCTGAGTTGGTGAACTGGGTGCCACCGCCGTTGGCATTGCCCCACTGGACGCCAAGGCTGAGGCCGTCGCCATCCTGCATCTCGACGATGATCGCCTCCACCAGCACCTGGGCGCGGCGGATATCGAGCTTGGCCACCACCTGCTCCAGTTCGGACATCACGTCCGGCTGGGCGGTGATGACCAACGCATTGGTGGTCTCGTCGGCTGAGATGGCCAGCTTGCCACCGCCGATGCTGGCGCCACCTGTGGTTGCGCCGCCGCCCTTCTTGTCGGCCTCGATGCTGGAGCTGACCCCCTTGAGCACCTCGACCATGTCTTTGGCCTTGCCATATTTGAGGTAGAAGACCCGGGTGTTGCCCTGGCTCTGCAGGTCGCGGTCGAGCTGGCGCACCATCTGGATGATGCGGGCGCGCGCTTTCGGCTCACCACTCACCACCACAGAGTTGGTGCGCTCGTCGGCCACCACCTTGGGGGATAGCAGTAGGGAGGCGGTGCCCCCCTGGGGGTTGCCATCCTTGTTGAGGTTGGTCACCAGCCGCACCATTTCCCCCGCCGAGGCGAATTTGAGCTTGATGATGTCCACATCCTGATCGCCTGCGCGGTCGACCCGGTTCACCACCTCCACCAAGCGGTTGACCACGGCGGCGCGGCCGGTGATCAGCAGCACATTGGAGGGCTCGTAGTGCACCACGTTGCCGCCACCGGCGTTGTCGTTGAGCTGGCGCAGCAGTGGCGCCAGTTCACGGACCGAGACGTTGCGTACCGGCACGACCCGGGTCACCATCTCGTCGCCCATGCCCGGGTTGCTGCCATCAACCACCGGAATGGCGGAGGTCTTGGCATCCCGCGAGCGCAGTACCTTGAGCACCCCGTTGTCCATCGGAACCACGGCAAAGCCGTAGACGTCGAGCACGCTCAGGAAGAACTGGTAGTACTGCTCCTCATTGAGCAGGTCGTAGCTGCGCACGTTGATCTTGCCGCGCACCGAGGGCTCTATGATGATGGTTTTATTGAGGTTCTTGCCCACCGTATTGATGAACTCTTCAATGTCGGCGTTCTTGAAACTGGCAGAGTATTCGGTGGCCCAGGCTGAGCCCGCCATCATCAGTGCCGCTGCGATAGTGGCCAGACGCCAGCTTTTCCCTTTAGTGGTCATTATTGGTACGACTCCAAATCATTATTCTGACAAGCGCACATAGATGTCGAACTGTTCGCCCTGTCGCTCGACGGTCACTGTCATTTCCGTTGCGCCAGCCATCTGCTGCATCGCCTGCATGGCTTGCATGTTGTCCCGTAAATCCAGCCCGTTGATGCTGATGGCCAGGTCATTGGCCTGCAGCCCGCTCTGGTTGAAAAACTCAGGATTGCTGCCCGGATTGAGGCGATAGCCGGTCATGCGGCCATCCACCTGAACCGGTGAAATATTGAGGTAATCGGTGATCTTGCCCGGATCGGCCATCAGCTCGCTGCGCAGGGAGCCAAGGGGGGCGGCGTTGGTCTGCGGCAGCGGCTTGCCATACTCCTCGCCATCCAGCATCAGGGTCTCGTCGCGGCCATCCCGCTCGATGATCACCCGATCCGGATAGACCTGCCGGATCCGCGCCTGGGTGCCGTCAATCATGTCACCGACCCCGTAGGAGTTCTGGATGCCGGACATGGCGATGATGGCGATGGATTTGGCGGGATCCGAGCTGGCCAGCACCCCGTTGAGCTGGGCATTGAGCTGGGTACGCGGCGCATTGGCGGCCACGGCGGCTTTGGCTTGCGCCTTGGGGATCGCCTTGCCAAACAGCGCCAGTCGGCTTACCTCGCCCAGTTCAAGGCGCGGGTTGCTCTGGCCGCTGATCGCCACGGCGGAGGGTTGCCACGGTTGGCTGGTTTGCGGGCTTGCCAGGGTGAGCAGACGCCAGGTGAGGGCGGCGCTCTGCTGGGCCAGCATGATCAGCAGCGCCAGAAAGGCCACCTGGGTGACTCTGGTCATGGGAAGCCGCCGGCACTGGGCCAGCAGCATGGGCAAGATGTCATCCCTGAATCGTAGCGTCATATTAATCAACAAATTCCAGGCTCTGGGGCGGCTGCGTATTGTGTACGGCCGGTGGCTGTGACACAACGGGTCGGGGCGCGCCAAACCGTAAAAATGGATATTTCATCACACCGTAAACCTTTGAATGCTCACAAAAGTGGCACTCAGGTGAGGTGCATCCTGCTTGCCAGCGAACATCAGGGTACGGTGTGTACTCATCCTCGCCAATCCTGCAGCGCCTTGAGGGTCACGCTCTGTCCGGCGACCTGCAGCACTATGTATTGCTGGTCGATGGTGGCGAGCACGACCCCCGGGGCGATTTCGCTTCCCTCCCGGTATTCCCGGCCATTGAGCACCACGGCCCGCTTGGCGGGGTTGGAGGAGAACACGTGAGAGCCATAGCTCAATTGCGGTACCTGCTGGCGCACCGACTGGGGCGCCGAGCCCAGCGCCATCAACTGGGCTGGTTGCACGTTCTGGCTGGCGGCGTGTGGCGTCTCCTGCAATGGGGTTTCATTGAGGGCTTTCATCAGCTGCTCGGCCAGACTCAGCGCGGGGGTATTCCCCTGACTGGTTCCTTCGTTTTTGGCCACTGCTCTGGGTTGGACCACCGGCTCCGGCAGGGGCGGGGGCAGCGGTCGGGTCACCATTGCCTTGGGTTCGACCCGCACGAAGGGTGGGGTGATCACCTCTTTCACCTCCACCTTCTCCTCGATGGGGCGCAGGTGGATCAGATGCCAGCCATAGTTGGCGCCCGCCCCCAGCAGCAGGGCCAGGGGAGCCAGCAACCAGCCGATGCGGTGTGGGCTGCGCTCCTCTTCCCGGGGCATGGGCAAGCCCATGGCCGGTATATGGGCAGAGAGTTGCGGTTGCTGCGCACGGCGCAGCGCCTTGAGCAGGGTAGACATCAGGAGGCCTCCTCCAGTCTGGGCATGGGTTCACCGGAGAGGGCGTTGAGACGCAGCAGGGTGTTGCTGCCCGCGATGCCATCAGGGGTGAGCCCCTGATCCCGCTGGAACTGCTGCAGCTTGTTCTTGAGCTCGCCATCGAAACGGCGCACCTTGCGCTCGGGTTGTTGCAACGCACGGCTGAGGGCGTTGTCGAGCCACTGGATCTGGGTCTGACCGGCATTGCTGGCGATCAGGCTCACCCCCCCTTTCGGCATGCGCCAGAGCAGGGTGTAGCTGCCGCCCCAGTTGTCGCTGAGCCACTGGCGATCCACCTGCCAGCTCTGGTCACCGATCATCAGACTGGCATTGTTCGGCCCCAGATTGACCAGGGTCGCATAGTAGAGGCCGCCAGTCTGGTCAGTGAGCGTGATCATGGCGGGATACTGCAGGGCGCGCAGCTCGTCGAGGCTTGCCTCTCCCTCCTGACAGCGCAGACCGGCACGGGGGGCATTGTCACAGGTTGCCTCGAACGGTTCCGGTTCATAACCCCAGACCCGATAGAGGTTCTGCATGGCGCTGTCGGGGTCGATGGCCTGATTGATCGCCTCGGTCAGCTGCTCCTGCTGCTCGGCGGTCTCGTCGATGGTGACCGGCACCTCGACCTTGACTACCGGCCGGGTGGGGAACACGCCGAAAAATTGCCAGCCCCACCAGCCTGCGGCCACCAGCAGGGCGCCCGCCAGCGTCACCATCAGACCGGAGGCCCAGCTCCCTTCGTCCCGAACGCCATTGACCTCGAAGGCTGCCTGGCTGATATCGCTGTGGACAATCTTGTAGCTGCCACGGGCGAAGGCGGCGATCAGGGCGCGGTCGCAGATGAGGTTGATGAAACGGGGGATGCCGCCACTCAGGCGATGAAGCGTCTTGATGGCGCGCGGGGTGAAGATGGGTTGTACGCAGCCTGCAACTTGCAGCCGGAAGCGGACGTAGGCATCCACATCGCTGTGAGAGAGCGGCAGCAAGTGATAGCGGGCGGTAATGCGCTGGGCCAGCTGACGCAGCAGGGGTTGGCGCAGCATCTGTTGCAGCTCGGGCTGACCGATCAGCACCACTTGCAGCAGTTTTCGTTCGTCGGTTTCGAGGTTGGTGAGCAGGCGCAGCTGCTCCAGTACGCCGGGCAGCAGGTGCTGCGCCTCATCCACCAGTACCACGCTGCGCTTGCCTGCCGCCAGGTTGGCCAGCAGGTGATCGCGAATAAGGTCGAACAGCCGCTTGATCCCGGCATCTTCGGGATAGGGGAGTTGAAACTCGTCGCAGATGGCGGCCAGCAGATCCCGTTCGGTCAGAGAGGGGTTGAGGATGTAGGCGATCTCGGTCTCGGCGGGGAGCTGTTGCAGCAGGCAGCGGGAGACGGTGGTTTTGCCGGTGCCCACTTCGCCGGTCAGCAGCACAAAGCCGCCGCCATCCTGCAATCCATAGTTGAGATGAGCAAGGGCTTCGCCGTGGCGCTCGCTCATATAGAGGTACTTGGGATTGGGCGAGATGGAAAACGGGTGTTCCGAGAGGCCGAAGAACTGTGTGTACATGAGGGTATTCTTTTGTAGCCGGCGACAGATGAAAAATGTCTCCGGATGATAACAAACCTCGCTTTCATTGGAAGCCATCATTGGCGCCGGAGGGCAAATTCCGGCCTTTTCCTGCCATCTTGTGATCCCGGTTGCGTCATTGGCACGAATCCGGATCACAAAATGACAAAAAATAGCTGTAAACAAAGGGAAATATCAATATAGGCGCGGTGTGGTAAATGCCGTCAGCATGGCGCTGAATCGGCGATGGCCAGACCTGTTTGTGTACAATTTATGACGCCGGTTGCCCTGTCAGCGATCACGGCAAAGGGCCGGGATGCGCCTGCTCATTGGTGATCCTGAAACTGCGCGGCAATCTCCCTGAACTGCGTCTCGCAGGCGAGAAAAGCCGCGACGATGCCGGGATCAAAATGGCTGCCGCTCCCCTTCACGATGATCTCCTTCGCTTCTTCATGGCTGAAAGCAGGTTTGTAGACCCGTTTCGAGATGAGGGCATCGTAGACATCCGCTACCGCCATCAATCGCCCGGAGAGGGGAATCTCCTTACCCGCCAGCCTTGCCGGATAGCCGCTGCCATCCCACTTTTCGTGATGGGTGAGGGAGATCTCCCGGGCCAGCCGCAAGAAGGAGTTGGAGCCCAGCTGCGCCTCGGCACTCGCCAGCGCATCGGCGCCGATCTGCGGGTGGCGCTTCATGATGGCGAACTCCTCGTCGGTCAGCTTGCCCGGTTTGAGCAGGATGGCATCGGGAATGCCCACCTTGCCCACATCGTGCAGAGGGGCCGACTTGAACAGCAGGTCGATGGTGGCATCATCGAGCGGATAGCGATCCCAATCGCTGCGACTGAGGTATTGCGCCAGCGCCTTGACGTAGTGCTGGGTGCGAATGATATGGGCGCCGGTCTCGTTGTCCCGGGTCTCCGCCAGCGAGGCAAGGCCGAGGATAGCCACGTCGCGGGTCAGGTTGAGCTCGTCGCTGCGGGATTTCAGCTCGCCGATCATCTGATTGGTGCTGGCTGCGATAAGGCCAAACTCGTCATCCCGGGTGACCGGCACCCGGGCGTCGAAGTCACCACACTGTACTCTGGCCATGGTGCTGGTCTGCTGGCGCAGGGAGAGGCCGAGATTGCGACCATAACCGTGGATGATGAGGGCGAGATAACAGAAGGTCACCGTCATTACGAAGGCGATCTCCCACAGGATGTAGTGCTGGGCATCGACCCTCGGCAGACTGCGCTCCACCGTCACCAGCCACTCCAGATCCTTGTTGAACAGCAAGAAGAATACGCCCCCCAGCAGGGTGAGGGTCGCCAGGGTAAAGAGGGTGAACTTGCGTGGCAGCGGCATGGCCAGCGGGTGGCTCAGTGCCAGGCTCTGCTCGGCTTGCCGTGTTCTGGCCCGATGCCAGTCTCGCTCCAGAGTCAGGTCGGCCGCTACCAGAAAGCCGAGGGTGGTCATCCCTAGCAGCACCTTGAGGTGACTCTCCAGCGGAAAGTCGTGGGCCAGGGCGTTGTAGCCCGACAGCAGCAGTGCTCCCAGCAGGTAGAAACCCACCTCCAGTCCAAACCCGTCCAGCCCGTTGCGCGCCAAGGGCCGACTTGAGAGCAGCCAATTGCGCACGGCGAACATGATGGCAAACGTCACCAGGGTCGGCCCCAGCAACTGGGGCAGGGTGAGACTCTCGAGAAACGGGCAAACCTGCCAGCCATAGAGACAAAATAGTGACAGGGTTACCCCGTAGTGCAGGGCGCAGCGCCCCGAGATTCTCATCATGATTTCACCTGAACAGCGTTTTTGTTGTTATGGCCGCCGCGGCACGTATTTCATGCTCAGCATCGTTGCAGCAGCAGGCTACCGATAGAGTAGCCGGCGCCAAACGAGCACAGTACGCCGCGAGCCCCCGCAGGAAGGTCGCGATTGTACAGATGAAACGCGATGATGGAACCCGCCGAGCTGGTATTACCATAGCTATCAAGAATGACCGGCGCCTCCTGCTGGCTGGCATCGTGGCCGAGCAGTTTGCGGCCGATGAACTGGTTCATGGTGAGGTTGGCCTGATGGAGCCAGAGCCGGCTCAGACTCTCGGCAGGCCAGCCCTGCTCGTCGAGCTGGTTGGCTATCTGGTCGCACACCAGCGGCAACACCTCCTTGAACACCTTGCGCCCCTGCTGGCGAAACAGCTTGTCGTCGCCGTAGCGGGTGCGCGGGCTCAGCCGGTTCAGAAAGCCGAAGTTGTTGCGGATGTTGTTGGAGTACTCGGTCACCAGCTTGCTGGCTACCAGTTGCCACGGGTTGGCCACCTTGCAATCTTCCGCTCGCTCCAGCAGCACCGCGGTGCAGGCATCGCCGAAGATAAAGTGACTATCACGATCGCGAAAATTGAGGTGCCCCGAGCAGATCTCCGGATTGACCACCAACGCCACGTTGGCGGTGCCTGCCGCCAGCATGTCGGCGGCTGTCTTGATACCGAAAGTGGCGGAGGAACAGGCCACGTTCATGTCAAAGGCCATGCCGCTCGCCCCCAGATAGTGCTGCAGCTCGATGGCCAGCGCCGGATAGGGGCGCGGCATGTTGGAGGCGGCGACGATGACCAGATCGATCTCTCCCGGCTCGCGACCGGCGGCGATCAGTGCCTGCTCGGCGGCGGCTACCGCCATCTCCACCATGATGGAGGGCATCTCATCGGGCCGCTCCGCCAGCAGCGGCTGCATGATGTCGGGGTTGAGCACTCCCTCTCGGCTCACCAGATAACGACTCTTGATGCCGGAGGCCTTCTCGATGAACTCGCAGCTGGAGTGCTGCTTGGCGGGGAGCTGGCCGGCGTCGATGGCGGAGGCGTTCTCCTCGTTGTAGAGATCTACGTACTGGTTGAAGGCGGCCACCAGCTCTTCATTGCTGACGGCAAAGGGTGGGGTATAGAGGCCTGAGCCACTGATCACGATAGAGGTCATCTTTGCTCCTCGCCGGGTGCGTTCCCGGCTTGTCGGTTTATAGGGTAGAGAGGGTTACAGCTGGTCGATCGCCGCAGCGAGACCCGCCAGGGTCAGCGGATGCATCCGTCCGCCAACCACGTCATTCATCAGCTTGATGGAGGGATGCCAGAGCCACTCCCGCCGCGGGGTGGGATTGATCCACACCAGTTTGGGAAAGTGTTGCTGCAAGCGGGTGAGCCACACCTGACCCGACTCCTCGTTCCACTGCTCGACACTGCCGCCCGGCCAGGTGATCTCGTAGGGGCCCATGGTGGCATCCCCCACCAGGATAACCTTGTAGTCGCTGCCATAGGTGCGCAGCAGCCGCAGGGTATCGAACCGCTCCTCAAAGCGGCGCTTGTTATCCTTCCAGACGAAGTCGTAGAGGCAGTTGTGAAAATAGAAGTACTCCAGATGCTTGAACTCGTGGCGCAGGGCGGAGAAGAGGCGCTGCACCTCGGCCACGTGGGCATCCATGGAGCCTCCGACATCGAAAAAGACCAGCAACTTCACACCGTTGTGGCGCTCGGGCCGTAGCTTCACATCAAGCCAGCCCTGGCGGGCAGAGCTTTTTATGGTGTCGTCGAGATCCAGCTCGTCGGGATTGCCTTTGCGCACCCAGCGTCTGAGTTTGCGCAGCGCGAGCTGAATGGCACGCTGGCCGAGCGGTGAGTCGTCGCTGAAGTTGCGATAGTGACGGGCCTCCCACACCTTGGCCGCCTTACCGTGCTGCCCCTCTCCACCCATGCGCACCCCCTCGGGGTGAAAACCGCCGTGGCCAAACGGGCTGCTGCCACCGGTTCCCACCCACTTGTTGCCACCGGCGTGGCGCTCTTTCTGCTCGCGTAATCGCTGGTTAAGGGTCTCTAGCAGCTTGTCGAGTCCGCCGAGGGATTTGAGCAGCGCCTTCTCCTCTGGGCTCAACAGTCGTTCGAACTCCTTGCGCAGCCACTCCTCGGGCAGGCTTTCCGGCAGCAGAGGGATGGCGTCCAGCCCCTCATAGTATTCGGCGAAGGCGCGATCGAAGCGATCGTAGTGGGCCTCGTCTTTTACCAGCAGGCAGCGGGAGAGTTGGTAGAACTCGTCCATATCGATAGCGACCAGCCGGGCTGCCAGTGCGGCGTGCAAGTCCAGCAGCTCACGCAGGCTGCAGGGGAGCTTGTGGCGGCGCAGGTGGGTAAAAAAGTCGATCAGCATGGATCAGCTGCCGCGCCGGGCCAGAAAGGCGAGCTTCTCGAAGAGATGCAGATCCTGCTCGGTCTTGAGCAGGGCGCCATATAGCGCGGGCACCAGCTTGCCCGGCTCGCGGGCACGCATTGCCTCGGGGGCGATATCGTCGGCCAAGAGCAGGCGGATCCAGTCCAGCAGCTCCGAGGTGGAGGGCTTCTTGCGCAGCCCCTCTACCTCGCGCAGCTCGAAGAATAGCTCCATCGCTTCGCCAAGCAGGCTCTCCTTGAGGTCGGGGTAGTGGAGTTTGACGATGGCCTGCATCTCGGCCTTGTCGGGGAAGCGGATGTAGTGGAAGAAACAGCGGCGCAGGAAGGCGTCCGGCAGCTCTTTTTCGTTGTTGGAGGTGATGATAACCACCGGCCGCTGGCGCGCCTTGACTCGCTCGCCGGTCTCGTAGACGTCGAACTCCATCCGATCCAGCTCCAGCAGCAGATCGTTGGGGAATTCGATGTCGGCTTTGTCGATCTCGTCGATCAGCAGCACAGGTCGCTGCTCGGCGCTGAAGGCCTGCCACAACTTGCCTTTACGAATGTAGTGACTGATATCGGCCACTCTGGGGTCGCCGAGCTGGGAGTCGCGCAGCCGGGCCACCGCATCATATTCGTAGAGTCCCTGCTGGGCTTTGGTGGTGGACTTGATATGCCAGGCAATGAGATCGGTGCCGAGATGGTCGGCGACCGCTTCTGCCAGCACCGTCTTGCCGGTGCCCGGCTCCCCTTTGATCAGCAGCGGTTTTTCGAGGGTGACGGCGGCATTGACCGCCATCTTCAATGCATCGGAGGCGAGATACTGGTTGCTTCCTGAAAATCCCATAACGTCGGTTCCTTTGACGATTGGCGCCCGGAGTCAGGGGCCAGAGAGAATAAGCTCTATATGTTGTAATACCATATGGTTATAACGAATAGTCACTTCTCATTCAGAAACCACAGGGTAATCTTGTTTCATCGTCGTAACAAACACAGGGATAGCGCCATGAGCAAAATTTTTGAGGACAACAGCCAGACTATCGGTCACACCCCGCTGGTTCGTCTCAACCGTGTTACCAAAGGCCGCGTGCTGGCCAAGATCGAGAGCCGCAACCCCAGCTTCAGCGTCAAGTGCCGTATCGGTGCCAACCTGATCTGGGATGCCGAGAAGCGCGGCATCCTGACCAAGGGTAAGGAGATCATCGAGCCCACCAGCGGCAACACGGGTATTGCTCTGGCCTTTGTCGCGGCGGCTCGCGGCTATCCCATCACCCTGACCATGCCGGCCACCATGAGCCTGGAGCGCCGCAAGCTGCTCAAGGCGCTCGGTGCCAATCTGGTGCTGACCGAAGGGCCGCTCGGCATGAAGGGGGCCATTGCCAAGGCCAACGAGATCCTCGAATCCGAGCCGGGCAAGTATGTGTTGCTGCAACAGTTTGAAAACCCGGCCAACCCGGAGATCCACGAAAAGACCACCGGCCCCGAGATTTGGGATGCCACTGACGGCGAAGTGGATGTGTTCGTGGCCGGGGTCGGTACCGGTGGCACCATTACCGGTGTCTCCCGCTACCTGAAGAAGACCCAGGGCAAGGCGGTGGTCTCTGTCGCGGTCGAACCGGCCGAGTCGCCGGTCATCAGCCAGAAGCTGGCCGGGGAAGAGATCAAACCGGGCCCCCACAAGATCCAGGGGATCGGCGCCGGCTTTATCCCGGGTAACCTGGACCTCTCCCTCATCGATCGGGTGGAGAAGGTGACCAGTGACGAAGCCATCGAGATGGCCCGTCGCCTGATGGAGGAGGAGGGGATCCTGGCCGGTATCAGCTCCGGTGCTGCGGTGGTGGCTGCCAGCCGTCTGGCCGAGCTGCCGGAATTTGCGGGCAAAACCATAGTGGTCATCCTGCCGAGCGCGGCGGAGCGTTACCTCTCCAGCGCCCTGTTTGCCGGGGTGTTCAGCGAGCAGGAACTGCAGCAGTAACTGATCGGAATCTTTCAAAACAGCGGCGCTCCCAGGAGCGCCGCTTCTTTATGGGCTAGACTCAACCCCTGTTAGTGTCACTTGATCCTTATTTTTTGGGGTAAAATAACAAGTTCCGGAGTGAGAAAAAAAGCAGACATTCCGCTCTAAATCTCATATCCTGTGCGGCGTCACGCGGTGTTTGCTGGCTGGGTATCACAAAGTAACAAAGTGTTATTTTTCGTTATAAAATAATTTCAGGCCAGTTCTGATGCGGCTTGTAGCCCAATAACTGAAAATTGCCAACCAGCGCGCCGATTACTGCACAGAAACTTGACCTGGATTAAACCATTGCGGGTCTGCTTTCGTTACTTTACAACATATCCATACTGACACGGTGGGTCAGGTTGCTTCAAAAACGACCAATCCACCAAAAAATATCAATAATATGGGGTGAAACCATGTACGAGAAGTCTGTTGTTATTACTGCTGAAAACGGCCTGCACACCCGTCCGGCAGCTCAGTTCGTGAAAGAAGCCAAAGAATTCCAAAGCGAGATCACTGTGGTCTCCGGTGGCAAGTCCGCCAGCGCCAAGAGCCTGTTCAAGCTGCAGACCCTGGGCCTGACCAAGGGTACCAACGTAACTATCCAGGCTGATGGCCCGGATGCTCAGCAAGCTGTTGAGAAGCTGGTTGCCCTGATGGACGAGCTGGAGTAATCCAGCTTTAGATTCCTCCCCCACAGTCGTTTTAATAGGAAGGATTATGATATCTGGCATTCTTGCGTCCCCCGGTATCGCATTCGGTAAGGCGCTTCTTCTGAAAGAAGATGAAATCGTTATCAATCAGGGCAAAATCTCTGCTGACCAGATTGATGCCGAGATCAACCGTTTCCTCGAAGCTCGTACCAAGTCAGCTACCCAGCTGGAAGCCATCAAAGAGATGGCCGGTCGCACCTTCGGTGAGGAAAAAGAGGCCATCTTCGAAGGCCACATCATGCTGCTCGAAGATGAGGAGCTGGAAGGGGATATCAAATCCTTCATCAAAGAGAACAAGGCTTCCGCTGACAAAGCCATCTATGAGGTGATCGAACAGTACGCCAAGATGATGGCCGAGCTGGATGACCCTTATCTGCGCGAACGCGCTACCGACTTCCGTGACATCGGTACCCGTCTGGTCAAGAACGTACTGGGCATCGCCGTTGTCAACCTGAGCACCATCGACGAAGAGGTTATCCTGGTCGCCAAAGACCTGACCCCGTCTGAAACCGCTCAGATCAACCTGAAATATGTGCTGGGTTTCGTCACCGACATCGGTGGCCGTACCTCTCACACCTCCATCATGGCCCGCTCCCTGGAGCTGCCGGCCGTGGTAGGCACCAACGACATCACCGAGCGCGTCAAGAACGGTGACATGCTGGTGCTGGATGCGATCAACAACCAGATCATCATCAATCCGACCGCTGAACAGCTGACCGAAGCCAAGAAGTTCCAGGCTCAGTTCCAGGCCGAGAAAGATGAGCTGGCCAAGCTGAAAGATCTGCCTGCCATCACGCTGGATGGTCATCAGGTCGAAGTGTGCGCCAACATCGGTACCGTCAAGGATACCGAAGGTGCTATCCGCAATGGCGCCGAAGGCGTGGGTCTGTACCGTACCGAGTTCCTGTTCATGGACCGTGACGCGCTGCCGACCGAAGACGAGCAGTTCAAAGCCTACAAAGAAGTGGCCGAAGCGATGCCGGATCAGCCGATCATCGTGCGTACCATGGACATTGGCGGCGACAAAGAGCTGCCGTACATGAATTTCCCGAAAGAGATGAACCCCTTCCTGGGCTGGCGTGCCGTGCGTATTTTCTTCGACCGCGAAGACATCATGCACGCTCAGCTGCGGGCCATTCTGCGCGCCTCTGCCTTCGGCAAACTGCGCATCATGTTCCCGATGATCATCTCTGTCGAAGAGTTCCGTAGCCTGAAAGCTACCGTAGAGACGCTGAAAGCTGAACTGCGTGCCGAAGGCAAAGCCTTTGATGAATCCATCGAAGTGGGTATCATGATCGAGACCCCGGCCGCTGCCGTGATGGCTCATCATCTGGCCAAGGAAGTGGATTTCTTCAGTATCGGTACCAATGACCTGACCCAGTACACCCTGGCTGTCGATCGTGGTAACGAGATGATCTCCGCCATGTACAACCCGCTGTCACCCTCCGTCCTGACCCTGATCAAGATGGTTATCGATGCGTCCCACGCCGAAGGCAAGTGGACCGGTATGTGTGGTGAACTGGCTGGTGACGAGCGCGCTACCCTGCTGCTGCTGGGTATGGGTCTGGATGAGTTCTCCATGAGCGCCATCTCTGTACCGCGTATCAAGAAGCTTATCCGCAATACCAACTTCGAAGATGTGAAGGCAATGGCTGATCAAGCACTGAGCTTTGCCACCGCCGCTGAAATCGAAGCATGCGTAGATAACTTTATTAAGCAGAAAGCAGTCTGCTAAGATCGGCTGCAAACAGCGACAAATCATCTCTAGGAGCTTTATATGGGTCTGTTTGATAAACTGAAGAAACTGGTTTCCGACGATAGCTCTGACACCGGCGGCATCGAAATCTTTGCTCCGCTGTCTGGCGAAATCGTGCCGATCGAAGATGTGCCTGACGTTGTCTTCGCCGAGAAGATCGTTGGTGACGGTATCGCCATCAAGCCGGCTGGCAACAAGATGGTTGCTCCGTGCGATGGTACCATCGGCAAGATTTTCGAGACCAACCACGCGTTCTCTCTGGAATCCGACTCCGGTATCGAGCTGTTCGTTCACTTCGGTATCGACACCGTTGAACTGAAAGGCGAAGGCTTCAAGCGTATCGCTCAGGAAGGTCAGCAGGTCAAACGCGGCGACACCATCATCGAGTTCGATCTGGCTGTTCTGGAAGCGAAAGCCAAGTCTACCCTGACTCCGGTTGTCATCTCCAACATGGACGAGATCAAAGAGCTGATCAAAATGACTGGTGCCGTGACTGTGGGCGAGACCCCGGTTATCCGTATCAAGAAGTAATGCCCGGCTGGCTCACGCCAGTTGCGCAGTAAAAAACCGAAGCCTTGTGCTTCGGTTTTTTTATGGCCGCGAGTCGGCTTCCCTTTCTGGTGATCACTCTATTCCGTCGAAATGACAACCCGGTTACGGCCCAGATCCTTGGCCTGATAAAGGGCCCGGTCGGCCATCATCAGCAGATAGTCGATGCTCTCCTGCCCCTTCATGCTGGCACACCCCAGACTGATGGTGAGAGATAGTTGCGTCCCCTGCCATGGCAAGCGGGTGATACTGACATGCTGGCGCAGCTGTTCGGCGCGCCGTGCCGCCTGTTCAATATCGCAACCAGGCAGGATCAGCAGAAACTCCTCTCCGCCCCAACGGGCCAGGCTCTCTCCCGGCAACAGCTGGCCAGCCATGGCGTGGGCGACGGCGCAGAGCGCGGCATCGCCCGCAGGGTGGCCGTAGCGGTCATTGACCTGTTTGAAATGGTCGATATCTCCCAGTACCACCGAGAGGGGCTCACCCTGCAACCAAAAGGCCTGCAACTGTTGCTGGGCGCCACGCCGGTTGGTCAGTTCGGTGAGCGGATCGGTGCAGGAGAGGCGGCTCACCTCTTCCACCATGCACTGCAGGTCGTGGATATCGCGAAAGGTGACGATATGGCCATCCGGGATTGCATCGGCTCCCAGCTGGGCAGTGACGATAAACCAGCGCGACTGACCGCTCTTGCAGCGGATCAGCGCAGGCATTTCGGCGACCTCCAGCCCTTGCGACAAGCTCTGTTCCACCTGGGAGTGCCAGGAGTCGATGATGGTGCGGCGATACCCTTCATCCGGGTAGGCGACCTGAAACCAGGAGGCCATGTCCGGCAGATCGTCAAGGTTGTAGCCCAGCTGCTCAATGAAGGCTTTATTCAGGAAGCGGTGGCGCCGCTGCGGGATCATGTCGGGTGAGCAGCCATCGTGACGGGCAATGGATTCTGACACCAGAATAGGCAGCGGGATCACATCGAAGGAGCGAAACAGGATCTGTTGCAGTTCTCGGTCATTCATAGGAAAAGCAGCTCCACGATGCATCTTTTATATGCTTTACCATAGGTCAGACCAGTGTGGTCGTAAACCGATTTATGGCGGGTACGCCGCCGGTTTTTCAGCCAATGGCAAAGGCGAGAAAATGGCAGAGTTGTGTGCCGTGACCGTATCGGGTGAAAGCAGGGCAGGCTGAGGAGAAGCAGCGGGGCAAAAGGGTCAAAAAAACCCACATGGTCAGGCACATGTGGGTCGGGAAAAACCAGACAGGGTAAAACAGACACTCCCTGTGTCGGTCATCTTCAGCTCAGGTGGAGGTGGTCCATCTGCTGGAGCTTTTCGGGCCAGGGCCCCTGCTGGTGGTCACCAAATCTTCACGCGCTCGGAAGGTGGCAGATAAAGCGTATCTCCCGGTTTGATGGCAAAGGCGTGGCAGAACGCCGGCATGTCATCCGGTATCCGTGTCTGGGCCAGCGCAATGAGGCTGGCGATCATGCTGCGTTGCTGTTTCATCGTGTGTGTCCTGTATGGGGTGAATTGGCTGTACCCGATGGTCAATCAGCTGCGAACGACCGAGAGGAAGCGACCGTCGTGATTGAAGGTGCAGGTAAAGTCGACTGCATCATCGTCGGTCTCGTACTGGCCATAGACCTTGTATCTGTGGCCGCTATCTTCTGCCGACTCGGTGGTGATATCGCGCGGGGAGACATGGAATTTGCTGGCTGCTTCCCCCGAGCAGTAACGGGGCATCTTGCTGGTGGCCATATGCTGGTCATCGCTATCGTCATGCTGGCCATCATGCTCGTGTTTGTTATCGCTGTGCTTTTTCCCGGCGTAATAGCCAGCGGCGCCGATGGCACCCAGCGCAGCTGCACCTATCAGGACTTTCTTGGTGTCCATATTCTGGCAGCCGCTCAATGCCAGACAGGCGGCCAACCCCATTACCATCAAGGAGTGTTTCATCTCTCGGATCCTTTCAATTATCAAATGAGCAAGTCGGTGTCAGCCGGGCGGTGGTCACAGGGCCCGGCGCTGGAATGGCGCCACTTTGCAATGGTCAGGATGAAGAGGACACTCAAATAAAATTAAAAAAAGTTATAAAAGTCCGGGAGCCGGAGCGAGCGCGGTATGGGGTAAGTGGTGAGGGGAGAAGAGCATGGGTTTGATCCAAGTAGTCAGTTGTCTGGTGACTTAAGTCATTGTTTTTATGGTTTTATTTCTCTTTATATTTTATCAAGGGTGATGGCTGCCTGTTGTGCGGCGGCCAGCCATGCTGGCAATGGGGAACTGTCTCTATCGCCATAAACTGGCATAAAAAAGCCGCTCACCTGGGTGAGCGGCTGTTGCTATCAGATTAATGCAGTTCGCTATCAGGCTGGCTGCTTGCCATCTTCCGCGGGCGGCGGCAGAGCGGCGGAGTTGGACTCCACCTTCTGCTCTTCGCCCTGCATGTTCTTGATGTAGACATCCATCTGGTTGAAGGCGATCTCGATGCCGTTCTCGCGGAACAGCTGGTCGATCTTGCGGTTCAACTCGTCTACCGCTGGGTTGCGATCACCCAGTTCGCTCACGAAGAAGCGCAGCTCGTGATCCAGAGTGCTGGCGCCAAAGGTGAGGAAGTAGACGATGGGAGCCGGGTCTTTCAGTACCCGACTGTTTTCGTCGGCGGCCTGTTTGAGCAGGGTGCGGGTCAGCTCCAGATCCGAGCCGTACGCTACGCCCACTCGCACGATCACCCGGGTGACGGTGTCACTCAGCGACCAGTTGATGAGCCGTTCTGTCATCAGTTGCTGGTTGGGGATGATCACCTCTTTGCGATCGAAGTCGGTCAGGGTGGTGGCGCGAATGCGGATCCGCGAGACGGTACCGGAGAAGGAGCCGATGGTGACGGTGTCACCGATCCGCACCGGACGCTCGAACAGGATGATGATGCCGGAGACGAAGTTGGAGAGGATCTCCTTCATGCCGAAACCGATACCGACTGACAGACCACCCGCTACCCACTGCAGCTTGTCCCATTGCACGCCCATCATGGAGAGAGCGGTGAGGGAGCCAAAGCCGATCAGCACGTAGTTGAGCATGGTGGTGATGGCGTAGGCGGTCCCCTGAGCCAGGTTGAGCTTGGAGAGCACCAGCACCTCCAGCAAGCCCGGCAGGTTGCGCGCCAGTGACCAGGCACCGCCGAGCAGCAGGAAGCCGATCAGCACGTCACTCAGGCTGATGGGGAACAGCACGGCGTTGGCGCCGGTGCCTTCACTGCGGTGCCACAGCACCATGCTGTCGAGGTAAGAGAATACCGCCACCAAATCGGACCAGAGCCAGTAGAAGGCGACGCCGAAGATCAGCATCAGCACGGTACGGGTCAGACGCAGGGACTGCTGGCTGACATCCTCCAGATCCATGGGCTGCTCTTCAATGGATTCACCACCTTCCGCATCTTCCGAAGATTTGTGCTCACGCTTGGCCACCGCACGGCGGTAGGCCAGACGACGGGCAGCCAGCTCCAGACCACGCAGAGCGGTGCGGTAGACCAGGCTCCAGATGATGATGAGGTAGAAGGATTCGATCAGGCGACCGGTCAGCTTCAGCGCGGTGTAGTAGTAACCGAGCACCGCCAGCACGATCAGCGCCACCGGTGCCAGCGCCAGGGCAATGGCGATCAGCGACTTCTGCATGCTCGCCTCGCCCTTGATGCGGGCGCGGGAGATGGGGAACACCAGATAGGCGGCCAGCCCCAGCAGGGTCAGGGTCATGGCCTGGCCGATCACGTCGTTGCCCAGGGTGGAGGGTTCAACCACCGCCTTGGTCGCGAGCATGATGAGCGGCAGCAGTGGCAACCAGATGTAGCGCATACTGTTGCGCTTGGCCTGCAGCTCCGCTTTCGGGATCCGGAAGTGGGTTTCGGCGATGCCGCCCGGGCGCATCACCGCCAGATAGACGCTGAATACCAGATAGCCGAGGGCAAGGTTCAGGGTGATCTGGAACATCAGCTTGGGACTGAGCAGACCGCAGTAGGTGAGCAGCAGACCGACAGCCAGAATGAACATGCTGCCCGGCAGGCGTTGCAGCACGGTATAGAGCAGGGCGCGCGGGGTGTGCCACTGGCTGTCCTGACGGAAACGGCCAAGGTCCTTGGTGATCTTCTTCTCGCGCTCAACCAGCGCCGGACGTTTCCAGACCAGCAGGCCGCCGATCAGCAGCAGCGGGAAGGCAAGCAGGGAGATCCCCAGCAGCTCTTCGCGCCAGCGTTTCCAGTCCGGTTTCAATACCCAGTCGGAGGCCTGTTTGTAGGCCTGGGCGGGCCAGCTGATAAACCACTTGCTGTCGATGGGCTTGTTGCTGCTTACCCAGAAGATGTGTTGCTGCAGGGTAAATTCGATAGAGGCATAGACCCGCGCCAGCTGCTGCTGGGTCAGCTGCAGGCTGATGGCGTTGGTAAGCTGGCTGTCGAGTTGGCGGTTGAGCTGATCGAGCAGATTGATGCGGGTATCGAGCAGCTTGGCAAGGTTCTCCTTGTCCTCCTCGCTGACCGGATCCTTGCTGCCGGCGATCAGATTGTCCAGATAGAGGTTCTTCTGGAACAGCTGGTCACGCTGCTGGCTCAGTTCAAACTGGGCCAGATGCAGATCGGCGATCTGCTCTTCCAGGTTTTTGACGGCGATGGTGGGCGCCGCTTCCAGCTGCTGGTAGAGCTGATAGAGGATGCGTGACAGCAGCAGATTGCCCTTGAGCATCTGCACCTGTTCATTGAGGTTGCGCTCGGTCTGGATGCCGCGCTCCAGCCAGCTCTTGGCTTGCAGGTTTTTCTGGACCAGCGAGTTGAGGCTGGTGGTGGCACCGATCAGCTGCTGGCTGAGCTGGTGGTTGAGCTCCTGCTCTTTTTGCACCAGCGGGCTGTCTTCGGTCGCCACCAGTTCACCGGTCTGCTCGGCGGTTTTTTCGGTGTCGCCGAGGCGCTTGGCGCTGCTCTGATCCTGCAACAGCTGCAGTTTCTGCTCTTCGCTGGCGAGACGGGCACTCTGGTAGTCGCGCTGCTTGATCGCCAGATCTTGCATGCTGGTACGGTTATCCAGCTCCTTTTGCAGGTGGGCCAGTTGCAGGTCGAGCAGGGCCAGCTCGGCACCGAGCTTCATCTTCTCGGCGCTGGAGACGCTTTCACCGGCGTTGAGGCGGGTACGGATCTCCTGACTGCGCTGGTAGGCACGGCTCATGCTGGCCTGGGCCCGCTCCGGCAGGGTCTGCAAGCTGGTGAGCTGGCTGCCGATGGCGCCGAGGGCCTCCTGGGCCGCCTGCATGTTGGCCAGCACTTCCGGCTGACGGCTGTCGAGCTCTGCCAGACTCATGCTGGCGTATTCGCTCTTGATCTGCTCCGCACTCTTGCCCTTGGTCAGGGCATCGAGCTTGGCACTGATCTCTCTGAGCTCGGTGGGCAGGTTGCGGATCCGCTGGGCCTGGGTCTTGGCCTTCGCCTCTTCCTTGTCGATGCTGTCGAGCAGTCCGAGGGTTTCGGTCAGCAACTTCTGATCCGCTTGCTGACTGACGGTCAGGGTCTCTGATTTACCCAGACCATCCAGCGCTCGCTGAACTGCGTTGCGAGAGGGGACATCTTGCGCCATGGCTTGCGGGACGCAGAGGCTGGCGAGGAGACAGAGCAGCGGCAACAGGGTGGCCGAGACTCTTTTAAAACGTATTGAGGGCATATAACTTCCGGGTTATTACGCGATATTCGGGAGATTTCCCGCATAGATTAAATTCGCGTGGATTCTAACACCGGGCTTGTCAGGTAAGCAGGGGGGAGGGACAAAAAAAACGGCGCCTGCAGGCGCCGTTTTCAACTCGTTCAGCTCTGATTAAAGAACGTGAACAGAAGCGGTGTTGGTGGTGCCGCTCGGTACCAGAGCACCGGAGACCATCACAACCACGTCACCTTTCAGACCCATGCCGATTTCCAGCGCGGCTTCTTTACCGATGCGATAGAAATCGTCGGTAGAGGCGATGCTGTCAACCACGTGAGCAACCACACCCTTGGTCAGAACCAGCTGGGCAGCAGTTTTCTTGTTGGTGGTGATAGCCAGGATCCAGGCTTTCGGGAAGTACTTGCGAATGGCCTTGGCAGATTTGCCGCCTTCGGTAGCAACCACGATCAGCGGGGCGTCCAGCTTCTCGGAGGTCTCTACGGCGCCTTTACATACAGCTTCGGTGATGCGCAGCTTGTTGCTGTCGTTGGCAGCAGACAGGTTGGACGGCATCACGGCATCGGTACGCTCGCAGATGGTGGCCATGATGGTCACGGCTTCCAGCGGGTACTTACCCTTGGCGGATTCACCGGACAGCATCACTGCGTCGGTACCGTCCAGGATGGCGTTGGCCACGTCACCAGCTTCGGCGCGGGTCGGACGCGGGTTCTTGATCATGGAGTCCAGCATCTGGGTGGCAGTGATAACCACTTTGCGGGCTTTGTTGCACTTGGCGATGATCATCTTCTGGGCGAAGATAACTTCTTCAACCGGGATCTCTACACCCATGTCGCCACGAGCAACCATGATGCCGTCGGAAACAGCCAGGATCTCGTCGAAGTTGTCCAGACCTTCCTGGTTTTCGATCTTGGAGATGATCTGGATGTTCTCGCCGCCGTGGGCTTTCAGGTGCTCACGGATTTCCAGAACGTCTTCTTTCTTACGGATGAAAGAAGCAGCAACGAAATCAACGCCTTGCTCGCAACCGAAGATCAGGTCGCGCTTGTCTTTCTCGGCCAGGGCCGGCAGCTTGATGGAGACGCCCGGCAGGTTAACGCCTTTGTTCTCGCCCAGGTCACCGTTGTTCAGCACTTTACAGATAACTTCGCGCTCGGTGATTTCGATAACGTCCAGACCGATCAGGCCGTCATCAACCAGGATGCGGTTGCCGACGCGCAGATCGTTGGCGAAACCAGCATAGGTCACAGCCACTTTGTCTTTGTTGCCAACCACGGTCTGGTCGGTGGTGAAGGTGAAAGTCTGGCCAGCGACCAGCGCGACGTCGTTGCCGCCTTCCAGCTTCATGGTACGGATTTCCGGACCCTTGGTGTCCAGCAGGATAGCTGCGTGCTTGCCGGTCTCGGCCATCACAGCGCGCAGGTTGCTGATGCGGCTGCCGTGCTCGGCGTAGTCACCGTGGGAGAAGTTCAGGCGCATGACGTTCATGCCGGCGTCCAGCATTTTGGCCAGCATTTCTTTGGATTCGGTCTTCGGACCGATGGTGCAGACAATTTTGGTCTTTTTCATGTCAATCTTCATGGTTAAGGAATTTCCGCCGAGCAATATACACCAGTTTTTGGAATCTTTTTATGATCCAGAAACAACGTTTTGACCAGATAACGTTTTCTTTTCAGGGATAACGTTTTCCTGTGAGTCACATTTTAGAGCATACGGCCACAGGTTCGGGCTGAAGGGATACAAATGTTGCCATCTGTGGTTGTTTGGCCGGGTTGAGGTTCAGATGTTGTAAAATGACCACCCGTCCGCTGTCACCGTCTTGTCACCGGCTTGCGCAAAAATGTTAGTTCATTGGCGCACGGGTGAAGGAGGTCGGGATGAAAAACAGCCATGAAACCGGATGGGCTCTGCTCTTGCTGGGCGCAGCCCTGCTGCTGGTTCAGACGCTGCCAGCCCGCTACTGGCCTGATAATGCGCGACTGCTGGCGATCTTCTCCCTCCCAGTGAAAGGGGAGGCGGCCGCCGAGGGATTGGCGTGGCGAGAGTGGCAGGATCACAGTGCAGCGACCCGGATGGCGCTTCGTGCAGCCCGACCGCTACCGGATGCACCGCAGCCTTGATATCTATTGCTGCTTACCGGTCGTGAAAGCGTGAAATTATCAACCATTAGTTGATAGTTATTATCTATCTTGCTGGATTGTCCACTTTTCATGGCAGAGTGATAATCGATTCCAACAGCGATATCCCCTCCGGTATCGCCCCCTGATACTTTGTTGGAGTCCGCTTTATGTCCCTCGCCCCCGTCTGGTTTATCTCTCACGGCGCACCGGATCTGGTGCTGCGTGAGCAACCCGCCACCCGCTTTCTGCGAACCCTGCGTCTGGGTGAGCTCAAGGGGCTGGTGGTCATCTCCGCCCACTGGTTCAGCCGCGAGCTGCAGATCAACGTCGAGCCCAAACCGGCCTTGATGTACGACTTTTACGGCTTCCCCGAGCTCCTCTATCGGATGCGCTGGCCTGCCAGCAGCCCCGAGTGGTTGCAGCAGGGGGTGAGCGACCAGCTGGCACTGGCCGGACTGACCGCCACCCCGGTGCGGCGCGAGCTGGATCACGGAGTCTGGTCGCCCCTATCTCTGATCGACCCAAACAGCGAGATCCCGCTGGTGCAGATCTCCATTCCCGCGAGCTTCACCTCGGCCCAGTTGTGGCAGTTGGGAGAGGTATTGGGGGCGCTGCGCAGTCAGGGGATTGGCATCCTCGCCTCCGGCGCCATCACCCACAACCTGCGGGCGCTGGCACCGGAAGGCTCGCCAGTGCCGGAGTGGGCCAGCCAGTTTGTCGACTGGCTGGAGCAGAAGATGGCCGACGAGGATAGGGTGGCGCTGCTCGACTATCGCCGGCAGGCTCCCGGTGCGGTGGAGTCCCATCCCCACGACGACCACCTGCGCCCGCTCTTTGTGGCGTTGGGGGCGGCCGATGGTGTGGCGCCGACTCAGCTGCACGAGAGCTGGGATGGTGGCAGCCTCTATATGGGCGCCTACCGCTTCGGCTGATAGCCTCTCAACAAGACCCCGCCAATTGGCGGGGTCTTGTTATTTATCGCGTGGGGGTTGAGCCGATGGTTCTGGTGATTGAGCCGAAGGCTCTCAGGGAACGACTACCCGGCTCTCGCCGCCGCCGAGGGCTTCGACCCTGATCTGCACGCCGATCCGCTCCACCAGGGTCTGGACGTGGGAGATAACCCCGATCTGGCGACCGGCGGCCTGCAGGGAGTCGAGGCTGGCGAGCGCCAGATCCAGACTGTCCGGATCCAGGGTGCCAAACCCCTCGTCGATAAACAGCGACTCGACCTGGGTCTGCCGTGACGAGAGGCTGGAGAGGGCCAGCGCCAGCGCCAGCGACACCAGAAAACTCTCGCCACCGGATAGGGAGTCCACCGAGCGCACCTCGTCCCCCATGTCGAGATCCACCACTTGCAGCGCCAGATCGGTGCCGGGTACCCGCTCCAGCCGGTAGCGCGGCGACAGCTCGGCGAGCTGGGCGTTGGCCTCCAGCAGCAGGCGTTCGAGGGTGAGGCTCTGGGCGAAGGTGCGGAACTTGGCGCCGTTGGCCTGCCCGATCAGATCGCACAGCTGCTGCCAGTGGTCGGCCACCGCCTGCTGGGCGGCCAGCTCCTGTTGCAGGCTACCCGCCTTGAGAGCGGCGGCTTCGGCCTGTGCCAGCTTGCTCTTGCACTCGAACAGCTGCTCTTCAAGGGAGCGACAACGGGCATCGAGTGCCGCCAGTTGATCGCTCAGCTCTGCATCCGGCAGGGCGGCCAGCTCGGGGTGGTGCTCGCGATAGCGATCCCGCTTGCTCTCCTCCAGCGCCAGCGCCCGTTGCCGCTCGGCGAGGCGGGTACGCGCCTCACCAAGGGCATCTTCCAACCCTTGCAGGGCCGTGCGGCGAGCCTTGAGTTCATCGGGGGTGATGGCGAGCAGGCGGCGAAGGTCGTACTCGGCAATGCCAAGGGTGCTGGCGTGGGCGGCCCAGCGGCCCAGCACCTCCCGCTTGCGGCGGCTGCTGGTCTGCTTTTCCTGCTCCACATGAGTGAGGCGGGTCTTGAGTTCGGTCTGCCGCTCCCGCAGAGCACGGGCGCTCTGTTGCATCGCCTCCAGTTCGCTGGCGAGTTGTTGCAGCCGCTGTTGCCAGCGGCTCTCGACCAACGGTATCTCCTCGCCACCGAGACAACCGCTGCGGCTGGTGAGCAGCCCCTGCCGCTGCTGCTCGTGCTCCTTGTAGTCCCGCTCCAGCTTGTGCAGCAGCTCGCGCTGGGTCTGCAGGCGCGCCTCCTGTGCGCTCAGGGCCGGGGTGAGGCTGGCGATCTCGCTGGCCAGCCGCTCCCACTCGCTCTGGCCGTGCAGCCAGGCTTCGCAGGCTCGCTGCCACTCGTGCCACTGCTGGCTGCCGAGCCACTGGCGCCACGGTTGGCCGCCCATCTGCTCGTCGAGGCGGTGGGCGCCTTGTTCCAGACGCTGGCGCAGGGTCGCCTCCTGCTCGCCCATCCCCTTCACTTCCCCTTCCAGTGCGATGCGCTGGCGGTCGGCCTCTTGCCACTGCTGGTCAAACTGCTGGTGCTGGGCAGCCAGTTGGCTCAGTTGTTGACGCACCCCTTGCAGCTGTTGTTGGCCAAGCTGGGCCTGACGCAGCTGCTGCTGGCTCTGGGCCAACCCCTGCTCCAGCGCCTGGCCACGGCCAAGCAGGGTGCTCATCAGCTCGTTCCACTCAATGGGGCTTTGGCGCAGCGGCAGCTGATGGCCGAGCAGGGTATCGCCTCCCAGCTGTTGCCAGCGCTGGGTCAGCTGCTCGGCGCGTACCTCCAGCTCCGGCAGATGTTGCTGGCGCACCGCCAGCTGGCGGGCCAGCTCCTGACGCTCGCTCTCGCACTGGATGTATTGATGATTGAGCCGATCCCATTCGAGTTCGAGGCTTCTGACCCGCTCCGCCAGCTGACCCAGGATCCCCGCTACCTGCGGCTGGCTCTGGCTGTAGGGGTGTTCCCCGGAACCGCACAGCGGGCAAGGTTCGCCATCGCTCAGGATATGGCGATACTGCTCGAAGCTGGCGATGGCACGGGACTGCTCCAGCGCGTGGCGCGCCTCATCCCGCTGCAGGGCGAGCCGCTCGCGGGCGGGGGCCAGCTCGTCGCCGAGGGTGGCGAGCTTGCCCAGCGCCTGCTCCAGCTGGGCAATCTCCTGTTGCAGGCGGGTATGCTGTTCGCCGTGGTTGCGGCCGTAATCGGCCAGCTCCAGCAGCTGGCGCAGCTGACCCAGCTGTTCGGTTTGCTGCTGCCACTGCTCCTGCGCCTTGGCGAGGCGGCTCTCCCACTGCTGCTCCTGCAGCTCGTTCTGTTGCTGCTGCAGCCGCTCCTGCTCGCGCTGCCAGTAGTCGCGCTCCTGCTGGCCCTGTTCCAGCTGGCGTTGCAGCTGCTGCAGGGCGCGCAGCTTGTGGTCGCGCAGGGTGAGCAATTGCTGCAGCTTGTCGGCATCCCCGGCCCAATCCTGCATGGCGGTGAGCAGGGGCTGCCACTGGCGGGCGACCGGTGCCAGCTCCTTGTTCTCTTCGAGCCAGAGGCTCCACTGCTGGTGCTGGCGCCTGAGCTGTTCCACCTGCTGACTCTGTTCGCGCCACCCCTGCTCGAGGGTGAGCTGCACTTCCCGCTCCTGAGTCCCCTCCTGCTGGATCTTCTGCAACTGCTGCTGCTTTTCCCGAATGCGGGTATCGAGCTCCTGTGCCCGCTTGAGTTCGGGTTGCAGGGCGCCCCATTCGCGCTCGGCGGCGATCTTCTCTGCCAGCAGCTGCTGTTCGGTGAGGGCGCTCTGCTGGGTCTGCTCCTCAAGTTTGGCAAGTTCCGGCCCCAGCTCGGCGATCACCTTCTCCTGCTGCTGCACCTCAAGAGTGAGGCGGGCCAGCTCGTCGTGATCGGCGCGGGCCACCTGCGCCTGCTCGGCGCGGGCGAACTCCTCGCGCTCGGGGGCGGCGGTGCCGTGGGCCTGCATGGCGGCCTCCAGCGCGGCTTCCCCCTCGCTGCAACCTTGCTGCTGGGTGGCTATGCGGCTGTTGAGGTCGCGCAAGTCCTGCATCAGCAGCTGCTGTTGCTGCTCGTGCTTGAGGGTGGTGGAGAGGCTCACCTGCTGGCTTACCCACTGTTCGCGGGTCGCTTCATCCATCAGCGCCACGTCGCCGAGGCGCTGGGCGATGGTGGCCAGCTTCTGCTGCTCTTCCCGCGCCCGTTCATAGGTCTGGATGGAGATGGCGGAGTAGAGTTCGGTGCCGGTCATCCGTTCGAGCAGGGCGGAGCGCTCGTTGGCGTCCGATTTGAGGAAGGCGGCAAACTCCCCTTGCGGCAGGATCACCGCGCGGCGGAACTGCTCCCAGGAGAGACCCACCAGCTCGTCGATGCGATCCTGCAGCTCCCGCTTGCTGCCGGAGAAGACCTGCCCCGACTCCATATCGGTCAGGGTGCGCTCTTGCGCCTGAAAACGCCCCTCCGAGCGGTTTCGCGCCCGGCGCACCGCCCAGCGGGCCAGCCAGATGCGGCCATCACAGCCGCGAAACTGCACCTCGGCAAAACCGCTGGCGTGGCCGCGACTGAGAATACCGCGTACATCGTTGGCCTTGAGCTTCTCCTCATCATCCATGCGGCCCACTTCGGCCACATTCTTGCGATTGGCGATAAAGCGCGGCATCTCGTCGTATAAGGCCAGACAAATGGCGTCGAGCAATGTGCTCTTGCCGGCGCCGGTGTTGCCGGTGATGGCAAACAGACCGGCGGCGCCGAGCGCCCCCCTGGTAAAGTCGATGGTGAAGGGGCCGGTCAGACTGGCCAGATTCTCACCTGACAGAGACAAGATTTTCATTGGTTTGACTCCTTCACCTGCTCCAGGATCTCTTCAAACGAGGCAACCAACTTGGCCTCGGGTTCCCCCTCGAACTGGCGCTGATAGCAGAGGCGAAACACCTCGGTGGGGGAGAGCTCATCGAGCCTGCGCCGCTCGCGACCATCGGCCAGCCCTTCGCCCGAGCCCTGATATTGGGTGCTGATGCGGGCCAACCGCACTGGCTTGTCGGCGATGGCCGCCAGAATGCGCTCGCGGATGCGGGCCTCGGGCTTGGGCAGCAGCAGCCGCACTTCGAGGAAGGGTTGTGCCTCTTGGGGACAAGCAGCCAGCTCGAGCGAAGCGATGGCTTTGAGTGCGTTGTCGAGGGGGCTCTGGGGCAGGCGGATCATCTCCACCGCGCGGGGTACAGGGATCCGCTCCAGCCCGGCCAGTTTGCCCCCCGTAAAGGTCACTTCCAGCACCTGATGGTTGTAGTTCGCTTCGGCAAGCGAGAGCGGCAGCGGCGAGCCGCTGTAGTGCACCCCCTCGGTCGGGCTCTGGGCCAGATGGAGGTGACCGAGCGCCGTGTAGTCGGCTGCGGCGAAAAGATCGGCGGGCAGGGCATGCTGGTTGCCGCCAAGCACCCGCCGCTCCGACAGCTCCGAGAGCTGGCCCGCCGCCAGATAGGCGTGGCCCATGGCGATGAGCGGCAGCGCCTCCCCGCAGCGAGCGCGCCCTTCGGCCAGCACCTCGGCATAGACCTGCCGTACCCCTTCGATCAGCCTGTCTTGTCCTTCTTCCAAAGACTCTACCCGCAGATCGCTGCTGCGCAGGAACGGCACGGCGGCGCACCAGGCGGCGATCTTGCCCTCCCGGTCTTGCAGCGGTACCAGCAGACGGTCGGTCTCGAGCTTGCCCTCACTGTCGCGGCTGATGCTGCCCACCAGATGCAGATCAAAGGCGCGCAGCAGCTCGTGGGGGGCATCGAGCTTGGAGGGGGAGTCGTGGTTGCCGCCGATCAGCACCATGTTGAGGTGGGGCATCTCGGCGCGCAGCCGCGCCAGAAAACGATAGAGTTGCTGCCAGGCGCTGGCGGGGGGATTGGCGGTATCAAACAGATCGCCCGCTACCAGCAGGGCGTCGATCTCGCGCGCCTTGAGGGTGTCGCTCAGCCAGTCTAGGAAGGCATCGTGTTCAAAACGGCGGTCATGACCATGGAGTTGATGGCCAAGGTGCCAGTCGGCGGTATGAAGGATTTTCATTGGAAAGCAGCCCGGTTGCAGGGACGGTGCATGTGGCACCCGATGAGGACAAGATGAGGATGCCCCGTGCTTTTTTCAAGTAAAACAGGGGGCTGGCATCGATTCAGGCAGGTTCGCAGCACATCCGGTATTGGGGGTGGCCGGTGAGGGGATCGGACTCCTCGGCCTCAATGACGAAGCCGTGGCGGCGATAGAAACGCACCGCCTGATCATTCTCGACGAAGACCCTGGCGTGGAGCGACGCCCCCTGACGCTTGGCTTCCTGCAGCAGAGCGTGGCCGACGCCGCGACCCTGACGGTCGGGGCGCACGAACAGGGCGGCGAGATAGTTGTCCACCAGTGCCATGAAACCGAGCAGATCGCCGCGCTCCTCAAACACCCAGATGGCGGCGCGATCGAGATAGCGGGTACGCAGATCCTCCTGGGCCTGCCACCAGCAGGAGGCATCGACGAAATCGTGGGCCTGCAGGGAGGCCAGCAACCAGATTTCGACGATCTCTTCCATGTCTTCCGGGCGACTGGGCCGTAACATAATTTCATCCTTGTTAACAACTTGCACAACTCGCAGTCTAGGGGAACTTGGTGACCGCTCAGGTGATATAAATGAGACCCTGTGAGGTCGATCGCCCTTTATTTAGCGAGAATGATTGGCTGATCACAAAGCGCCTCTCTAGTACAATGCCCGCCGGACAATCTAGAGACCGAGGACGCCATGTGGTTTAAAAACCTGCAGATTTATCGCTTTACCCGCCCCTTTGACCTGACCGTGGATCAGCTGGAAACCCAGCTGGAAGCCTGTGCCTTCACCCCTTGCGGCAGTCAGGACATCTCCCGTTTCGGGTGGGTCAAGCCCCTTGGCAAATTCGGCTCAACCCTGACCCACTCTGCCTCCGGCCACATCCTCATCTGCGCTCGCAAAGAGGAGAAGATGCTGCCCGGTACCGTGGTCAAGGAGATGCTGGCCGAGAAGGTAGAGGCGATCGAGTTTGAACAGGGACGCGCCCTCAAGAAGAAAGAGAAGGAAGCGCTGAAAGAGGAGATCCTCCACACCCTGCTGCCCCGTGCCTTCAGTCGTACCAGCCAGACCTTCGCCTGGATCAATCCGGCCGACAATTTGATGGTGGTGGACGCAGGTTCTGCCAAGAAGGCGGACGATCTGCTGGCACTGTTGCGCAAATCCATCGGCTCCCTGCCGGTGGTGCCGGTGGCCCTCAAGAACCCGCCGGAGATCACCATGACCGAGTGGCTGAACGAGGGCAATCTGCCCGCCTCCTTCACTCTGGAAGATGAAGCCGAGCTGCGCAGTGCCATGGAGCACGGCGGTATCATCCGCTGCAAGCAGCAGGATCTGATGACGGATGAAATCAAGAACCATCTGGCCAACGACAAGCTGGTGACCAAGCTGGCCCTCAACTGGGGCGAGACCGTCAGCTTCGTGCTGGGGGATGATCTCTCCATCAAGCGCTTGAAGTTCAGCGAAGAGCTGCGTGAGCAGAATGACGACGTCACCAGCGAAGATCCGGCCGCCCGTCTGGATGCGGACTTCGCGCTGGTCACCTCCGAGCTGTCCCAGTTTATTCCGGCGTTGTTTGCCGCCCTGGGTGGCGAAGAGCAGTCCATCTAACCGGACATGCGCCTGTTTGGCCTCTGCCATCCCATCGTAAAAGCCGCCTTCGGGCGGTTTTTTTATACCTATTGCGGATAGCCATTATTGATAGATGAGTAAGATATTGATCTTGTTCAATAACTTGAGCTATCAGCGCCAATCGTGACATAGTCCTTCTTCATGGTCATAAAACAGACAAGGAGAGTGTCATGTTGCGCAAACCTCTGGGGCTGGCTGTCGCCCTTGCCCTGCTGGCCGGTTGTGCCAGTGACAATGGCTTTCACTACACCCCGCCAGCCCAGACCCTGATTGCGCCGGAGGCGGCCAGTGGCTGGACCGACAAGCAGGGCTGGCAGGGCCATGAGTTCATGGTGGCGGCCGCCAACCCGCTGGCGGTGGATGCGGGCTACCAGATCATCAAGGCCGGTGGCAGTGCCGTTGATGCCGCCATTGCGGTGCAGCTGGTGCTGACGCTGGTGGAGCCGCAATCCTCCGGGATTGGCGGCGGGACGCTGCTGCTGGTGTGGGATGGGCGCAAGGTGAGTGCGGTGGATGGCCGCGAGACGGCGCCGGCTGCCGCCACCGACCAGCTGTTTATGCAAGATGGCAAGCCGCTGGCGTTTTATGACGGGGTGGTCGGGGGCCGTTCGGTCGGCGTTCCCGGTACCTTGCGCGCCCTGGCTCTGGCCCATCAGCGTTATGGCAAGCTGCCCTGGGCTGCGCTCTTCGAGCCCGCCATCACGCTGGCAGAACAAGGATTTGTAATAAGTCCACGGCTGGCCACATTGCTGGCCAAGGATCCCTATCTGGCACGGGATCCGCAGGCGCGAGCCTACTTCTATCAGGCGGATGGCAGCCCCAAAACGGCGGGTACCCGACTGACCAACCCGGCGCTGGCCAAGGTGTTGCGCACTCTGGCCACAGAGGGGGCGGATGCCTTCTATCAGGGGCCGCTGGCGGATGCCATGGTGGCCAAGGTACGCCAGCATCCCACCAATCCCGGGGTACTGGCGGCCACCGATCTGGCCAGCTATCAGGCCAAAGTGCGTGATGGCCTCTGCTTTGACTATCGACAAAGCAAGATCTGCGGCTTTCCCACTCCGTCGTCCGGCACCCTGGCGCTCGGCCAGATCTTCGGCATGCTGGAGAGCCGCGATATGGCAGCCCTCAAGCCGATCACCACGACGGAGGGGGGACTGGCAGCTTCCAGCGAGGCTATCCACCTCTACAGCGAAGCGGCGCGTCTGGCCTTCGCCGATCGCAACCAGTACGTCGCCGACAGCGATTTTGTCAGCGTGCCGGTGAAGGGGCTGCTGGACAAGGGCTATCTGGCCGAGCGGGGCAAGCTTGTCGGTCAGCACTCCATGGGGATTGCCAAGCCCGGTACGCCGCCACTGGCGCTGGCACGCGGCAAGGATGCGACTCCGGAACTCCCCTCTACCAGCCATGTCTCGATTGTCGACAAGGCGGGGATGGCCATCTCCATGACCAGCTCTATCGAGGATGGTTTCGGATCGCGTCAGATGGTCAACGGCTACCTGCTCAACAACCAGCTCACCGATTTCTCCTTCACCTCGGTGGATGCCGCCGGTCTGCCGGTGGCAAACCGGGTGGAGCCGGGCAAGCGGCCCCGCTCCTCCATGTCACCCCTGCTGGTGTTTGACAAGCCAAGCGGCGAGCTGACCATGACGCTGGGCTCGCCGGGGGGCTCCGCCATCATCAACTACGTGGGCAAGACCCTGCTCGGCACTCAGGATTGGGGCCTGAACCTGCAACAGGCTATCAACCTGCCCAACTTTGGCAGCCGCAACGGCCCCACCGAGCTGGAAGCGGGACGCACCCCCATGTCGGTGGTCGAGGAATTGAAGGCGAGGGGACACGAGGTGGTACTGAACGAGCAGACCTCCGGCCTGCAAGGGGTTGAGCGCAACGCTGGTGGCTGGTTTGGCGCAGCGGATCCGCGCCGGGAAGGGATCGCCAAGGGGGAGTGAGGTTTCCATAGCAACAAGGCCAGCATAATGCTGGCCTTGTTGCTGATGGTGCGCTTACTGGATACCCAGCAGCTTCACATCAAAGATCAGTACGGGCGCTCAGCGGGATATTGCCACTGGAACATCCTGCGCGGTTACTGGATACCCAACAGCTCCACGTCAAAGATCAGGACGGATCCCGGCGGGATTTTGCCAGCGGCGCGGTCGCCGTAGGCGAGGTTGGCGGGGATGTAGAAACGGGTCTTCTCACCTTCCACCATCAGCTGCACCCCTTCGGTCCAGCCGGCAATCACCTGATTGAGGCCAAATTCGATGGGCTCGCCACGGGCGACCGAGCTGTCAAAGACGGTGCCGTCCAGCAGTTTGCCCTCGTAGTGCACCTTCACCTTGCTGGTGGCGGTGGGGTGAACGGTGCCGGTGCCCGGGGTCAGCACTTCGTACTGCAGGCCGGAGGCGGTGGTGGTCACCAGCGGCTTCTCCTTGTTGCTGGCGAGGAACTCGGCGCCAATCCGCACGTTGTCTGCCGCCAGCTTCTTGTTGTTGCTGCTGGAGTAGAAGTAGTAGGCCACACCGGCGATGAGCAGCGCGATCAGTATGAATTTCATCGGTTTTTCCTGTTCCATGAAATGTAAAAAGTGCAATGAGGACGCCATCTTATCGCGCACTGCCCCTGATGGCGAGCCACAGGGCGGGAGGATGTGAGCAGGCAGGCAAAGCCCGTCGAACTGGACGCAAAAAGGGGCGAGTCGGTGACTCGCCCCTTGTCATGGCAGCTGCGCTTACTTGGCGGCCACCATCATCAGGGCGGGCAGGGCGAAGAAGAGACCCGTCACATAACCCAGAGCCAGCAGCTTGTTCTCGCTGCCTACCCGGGCCAGCCCCTCGGCGGCGCGCACCGGCAGGTCGCGCAGGAAGGGGATGCCATAGATGATGACCACGGCAAAGAGGTTGAACAGCACGTGGACCAGCGCGATGGTCAGGGCCAGTTGGGCACCGGCTCCGCTGATGGCGGTGGCAGCCAGCAGGGCGGTGATGGTGGTACCGATATTGGCCCCCAAGGTGAAGGGGTAGAGCTGACGGGTGCTGAACACGCCGCCGCCGGCCAGCGGGATCATCAGGCTGGTGGTGGTGGAGGAGGACTGCACCATGATGGTCACCAGCGCACCGGAGGTGATGCCGGTCAGCGGGCCACGGCCCAGCGCCTTGTGCAGCAGCTCTTTGGCACGGCCAACCAGTACCTGTTGCAGCACTTTGCCGAGATACGTGACGCAAGCGAGGATCAGCAGGATACCGATGATGATAGTGGCGATGGCGGCGCCCTTGCCCGGCAGGAAGGCCACGGCGCTGTCAATCAGCTGCTGGGCCGGGGCGGTCAGCGGTTTCATGAAATCCATGCCCTTCATCGACATGTTGGCGGAGCCTACCAGCAGGTTGGCCAGCCACTCGGCGCTGTGTTGCAGCAGACCGAACATCAGCTCCAGCGGCAGGAAGATGAACACCGCCAGCAGGTTGAAGAAGTCGTGCACGGTGGCGGCGGCGAAAGCGCGGCGGAACTCGGCGCGATCCCGCACATGGCCCATGGAGACGATGGTGTTGGTGATGGTGGTGCCGAGGTTGGCACCCATGACCATGGGGATGGCCATGCTGATGGGCAGGCCGCCAGCCACCAGACCGACGATCACCGAGGTGACGGTGCTGGAGGATTGCACCAGCGCGGTAGCGAGAATACCCAGCAGCAGGGCGACAAAGGGGTTGTTGGCAAAGGCGAAGATCTGGGCTGCGCCCTCGGCGCCGCCGGAGAAATCTTTGAAGCCGTGGGAGATGGCGCCCACGGCAACCAGGATCAGGTAGACCAGTACGATGACACTCATCCAGTTGAACAGGGCGCGGGTCGCGGGCGGCTGTGACAAGGAGTGATGGTGTTGCATAAAGCCTCTTGAGACGGTCGTTCCGTCTTGGGTTGTTGATGACCCGCGCATTTAATCAATGGTTAATGACAGAAATATGACAACGTGACATTTCGATGATGTTTTTATGACGACGAACTGCGGCGACAAGCGCTGACCGAGCCGGTTGGCTCTGGGGTGGCAAAAGGGGAAACGAAGGCACTGCCGCCTTGCCAGCCGGGACGTGATCGCTACACTGCGCCCCTTTATTGGCAAGCAGGAGTAAACAAGATGATGCGTGCATGGATCCTCTCTCTGTCGCTGGGGCTGCTCTCGGCAGGGGCACAGGCCAGCCTGTTGAAAACCGATTGCAACCTCGACAAGGCCCTCAAAAACGAAGCGGTGAATGCCACTCTGGGGGTCAAGGGCAACTGTGATACCAGCAAGCTGGTGAAGCAGGAGAAAGAGAAGGTGAAAGCCGAGGTGCAAAAAGGCCGTACCGACCTGCTGGGTGAGAAGCGCGCCGATCTCAAGGAGAGCGGCAACGGTATGCAGCAGAAGATGGACAAGGCAAACCAGCAGCTGCACAAGGCAGAGCAGGATGCCAAAACCATCGCTCGCGATCCGCTAAAGGCTGCGGCGACCGCGGTGCTGGATAAGCAGTAAGCAGACCGGGCCCAAGCCCGTGTGACCGGCAAGAGACCGGAAGCAAAAAGGGGAGCCATGGCTCCCCTTCTGTCTATCCGTTATCCGCAAAGGATCAGGCGTCAGCCGCTTCCTCGTACTGACGGAACGGGATGCGGAACACCGCCAGACGCAGGAACAGATAGGTTGCGCCGAGGCCCGCCCAGATCAGGCCCAGCTCCAGCGAGCTCTGCTCCAGGTTGATCCACAGAGCACCGATGGTGGCGGCGCCGAGCAGCGGCATCAACAGGTAGATGACGTGATCCTTGAGGGTCTTGTTGCGCTTCTCGCGCACCCAGAACTGACCGATCACCGACAGGTTGACGAAGCTGAACGCCACCAGTGCGCCGAAGTTGACCAGCGCCAGCGCGGTATCCAGATCAAACGACACGGCGGAGAGGGCCAGACCGCCCACCATCAGCACGTTGATGGCCGGGGTGCGGTATTTCGGGTGGATGTAGCCAAACACCCGCTCCGGGATCATGCGGTCACGCCCCATCACGTAGAGGATGCGCGACACACCGGCGTGTGCCGCCATGCCGGAGGCCAGTACCGCGACCGTGGTGCAGACCAGCACCACGGACTGGAAGAAGGTGCCGCCAACGTAGAGGGCGATCTCCGGCAGTACCGCGTCCGGATGCTGGAAGCGGGAGAGGCTCGGGAAGTAGAGCTGCAGGCAGTAGGAGACCACCACGAAGATGATGCCGCCGATAAGGGCAGTCAGCACGATCGCCTTGGGGATCACCTTGCCGGCGTTCGGGGTCTCTTCGGAGAGGGAGCTCAGACCGTCAAAGCCCAGGAACGAGAAGCAGAGGATGGTGGCACCGGTAAAGAGCGGTACCAGCTGTGCTGACTCGAAGTGGAACGGACGGCTGCTCATCAGGGTGCCAGCCCCTTCGCCGTGGTAGATGCCCCACGCCATCAGGCCGATAAAGAGGGTGATGATGGCCAGCTGGATCACCACGATCAGACCGTTGAAGTTGGCCACCAGATTGATGCCGCGCAGGTTCAGGAAGGTCATCACGGTCACCAGACCGAAGATGAACACCCAGGGCTCGACGCCCGGGAACATGGCGGTCAGGTAGATCTTGGCCAGCAGGATATTGATCATCGGCATGAACATGTAGTCGAGCAGGGATGACCAGCCGACCATGAAACCGACGTAGGGGTTGAACACCTTCTGGGCATAGGTATAGGCAGAGCCCGCAGAGGGGAACTTGCGTACCAGATGTCCGTAGCTGAAAGCGGTGAGCAGGATGCCACCCAGAGCCAGCAGATAGGCGGTGGCGACCCGGCCATCGGTGATGTCACCGACGATGGCGAAGGTGTCGAAGACAGCCATGGGGGTCAGATAGGCCAGACCCATCACAATCACTTGTGTCAGGGTAAGGGTCTTGAGCAGCTTGGCGTTTTGCGATGCCATTACGCTTTCTCCTCAATCAGTGCCGCAGCACGTGCTTGCAACGAGCGCAGGGATACGATGGATTCGCAAGCCTGTACATCAAGGGCGCCGGGGAGGCGCATACCGGGCTGTACCGGCAGGAAAGCATTAAAACGCCCCATTGTTATCCTCTCAACGTCGGGAGATTGTTTGGCAATCTCGAATATCACTTCCGGAAACGTTCCGGCCTCTTGTGGTGGGTTTGTACTGCACTTCAAAAATACAAAAACCGATGTCGCAGTGAACATCGGTCCTTTATTGGTGGCGTATTGTGCATTCGGTCAGCCCCCTTGACAAGCAAAAAAGGGCGAATTCACGCATTTTTTTGCATACGCACAGGGCAGGTAAGTGGTCACTCGCCCCCTGCAGCCGTCCCCGAGCCACTCCCCCTTTTTCGGGGGGGAAGAGAACCCTGTCATGGCGTATGAAAAATCGGCAAATCGGGGCTGCAGGGCGCATAGCGCCTCAACATTGATCCTGATCATATTTGGCGGAGCTCCCCCGGGCTCGAGTCCAGCGAGCTTATCGGCTGGCGGGGGATGGGAGGGGGTGAAGTGGAAAAAGATCTATTGCATATCCATTCATATTAATGACTGGGGATAGGGGGCGATGCGGCTTGAGCCATGGCACGGCGAGCAATCCGGCTGGGTAGTTATTTGAAATCAGTCACACTTCCTGCAGAAACCGCATTTCTGGCAACCCGTGCTGCTGGCAACCAGAGCGCCGCAAAAACAACAAGGAGCCCGCAGGCTCCTTGTTTTGTATGACGGTATGGTTGAGCCGCGGTTACTGGGCGATCTCCACCTTGTCTGCGGTATGCAGCGGGATGCGGAACACGGTAAGGCGCAGGAACAGGTAGATGGCCCCCAGCGCCGCCCAGATCAGCCCCAGCTCGAAGGAGGAGGGTTCGAGGTTGAGCCACAGTACCCCGATGCAGGCGGCGCCACAGAGCGGCAGCAGCAGGTACATCAGGTGATCCTTGAGACACTTGTTGCGGCCCAGCTTTACATAGAAGTGGGCAATCACCGCCAGATTGACGAAGGTGAAGGCCACCAGAGCGCCGAAGTTGATCAGCGCCAGCGCCATCTCCAGATCCAGCGACACCGCAGAGAGGGCCAGCAGGCCGACCAGCAGCACGTTGAACGCCGGGGTCTGCCACTTCGGATGGATGTAGCCGAAGAAGCGGGCAGGCAGGGCGCGATCACGACCCATCACGTAGAGCAGGCGCGATACACCGGCGTGGGAGGCGAGCCCCGAGGCCAGCACCGCTACTGTGGTGCAGACCAGCACCACCGCCTGGAACAGCTTGCCGCCCACATAGAGGGCGATCTCCGGCAGTACCGCATCCGGATGCTGGAAGCGGGAGATGTCCGGGAAGTAGAGCTGCAGGAAGTAGGAGGTGGTGACAAACAGCACACCGCCGATCAGCGCCGTCAGCACGATGGCGCGGGGGATCACCCGATCCGCGTCCGGGGTCTCTTCCGACAGGGTACTGATGGCGTCAAAGCCGAGGAACGACAGACAGAGGATGGAGGCCCCCATCAACAGCGGCGATACCTGGATCTGCTCGGAGAAGAAGGGACGGCTGCTGGCCACGGTACCCAGCCCTTCACCGTTGTGAACGCCCCAGGCGATCAGGCCGATGAAGATGGCGATGATGCTGAACTGCATCACCACGATCAGGCTGTTGAAGTTGGCCACCAGCTTGATGCCGCGCAGGTTGAGGGCGGTCATCACCACCGCCAGACCGAAGATATAGGTCCAGGGCTCTACCTCCGGGAACAGGGCGCCCAGATAGATCTTGGCCAGCAGCATGTTGATCATTGGCATGAACATGTAGTCGAGCAGGGAGGTCCAGCCCACCATAAAGCCGACATAGGGGTGAAACACCTTCTGGGCATAGGTATAGGCGGAGCCGGCTGACGGGAACTTGCGCACCAGATGGCCGTAGCTCAGGGCAGTGAACAGCATGCCGATCAGGGCAAACAGGTAGGCGGTCGGCACATGGCCTTCGGTGATCTCGGTGACGATGCCGAAGGTGTCGAACACCGCCATGGGGGTGAGGTACGCCAGTCCCATAACCACGACCTGCCACAGCTTGAGGGTCTTTTTCAGACCAACCTGTTGGGCCGCCATTATGCATGTTCCTCATGCAGTGCCAGAGTGGCACGGTCCATCAACGAAACCGGGAGAGAGGCCCGGGAATCAAGGGCGCCAGGGCGGCGCACACCGGCCATGGCCGGTTGGAAAGCATTGAGATGCCCCATGTTGTTCCTCACAGAATGTGGTGTCGGGAGACTGCTGCCAATCTCGCTATCTTTTCCGGGGGTGATCCGGCCTCGTTTATGGGTTTGTTCACTGGTTAAAAAAGAACCGATGCCATTGTTTTACATCGGTTCTTTCAGTGGCGGCGCATTGTGCATTTGCAGGGCCCCCTTGACAAGAAAAAAAGGGGGCAAAATTGCATTTATTTGCACAGGTAAGTGGTCACTTTCCTGCTGGTCAGGCCAGTATGGCCTCCAGTGATTTTTCAAGGAGTTGCAGCCCCTCGTCAATCACTGCCGCAGGGGCTGTCAGGGGGGCGAGAAAACGGATGACATTTGCGCGCACCCCGCATGAGAGCAGGACCAGACCCCGTTTGCCCGCCTCGGCCACCAGACGTTTGGTGAGGTCGGGATCGGGCTGGCTGGCATCACGGCGTTTCACCAGCTCCATGGCCACCATGGCACCGGGGCCGCGAATTTGACCTATGCAGTCAAAACGCTCGGCTATGCGTTCCAGCCCCGCCTTGATCTGCTCCCCCTGATCCAGCGCTTTCTGGTTGAGTTTCTCCTCGTCGATCACCTGCAAGACCGCCAGCGCTGCGGCGCAGGCAATGGGGGATCCCGCATAGGTGCCACCGAGTCCCCCCGGCTTGGCCGAGTTCATGACCTCCGCCTTGCCCACCACCGCCGAGAGAGGGAAGCCCCCCGCCAGACTCTTGGCCAGGGTCATGATGTCCGGCTCGATGCCGGCATACTCGGTGGCGAAGGTCTTGCCGGTGCGACAGAAGCCGCTCTGGATCTCGTCGCAGATCAGCAGAATGCCGTGCTGGTCGCAGACGCTGCGCAGCTTCTGCATAAAGCTTGGGGAGGCGGGATAGAAGCCACCTTCACCCTGCACCGGCTCGATGATGATGGCGGCGACGCGATTCGGCTCGATATCGGCGCTGAAGCAGAGCTCGAGGGCGTGCAGGGCATCCTCTTCACTCACCCCGAGATAATCGGCGGGGAAGGGGATGTGGTAGACCTCGCCCGGGAAGGGGCCAAAGCCGGTCTTGTAGGGCACTACCTTGCCGGTGAGCGCCATGCCCATCATGGTGCGGCCATGAAAGCCCCCCTTGAAGGCGATGGTGCCGCTGCGACCGGTGTGGGCGCGGGCAATCTTGATGGCGTTCTCGACCGCCTCGGCGCCGGTAGAGAGAAACAGGGTGCGCTTCGGCGTCGGGCCAGGCACCAGGGCATTGAGCTTCTCGGCAAGCTCGATATAGCTGGGGTAGGGGGTGACCTGAAAGCAGGTGTGGCTGAACTTTTCCAGCTGTTCACGCACCGCCGCCACCACTTTGGGGTGGTTGTGACCGGTGTTGAGCACGGCGATGCCGGAGGCAAAGTCGATGTAGCGGTTGCCCTCCAAATCCCACAGCTCGGCGTTTTGCGCCCGGTCGATAAAGACCGGCAGCAGAGTGCCGACGCCGTTAACCACGGCCGCTTCGCGGCGCGCTTGCCACGCCTTGTTTGATTCTGGCTGACTCATCTTTCCTCCCTGAGGGGCCGCAGCCCCCGATATTCCCTGAAAATGTGGCAGGCGTTTTGGCGCCTATTACCGCCGATCAGCCCATCGGGCCAGATCGGCGGCGCCTTGTCTCTCTGTTGCAGCCCTAGCGAATGGCGCCAAAGCAGAGGTATTTGGTCTCCAGATACTCCTCCAGCCCCTCGGCTGCACCCTCCCTACCCAGACCCGACTCCTTGATCCCGCCAAAGGGGGCCAGCTCGGTTGAGATGATCCCCTCGTTGATGCCGACCATGCCGTACTCCAGTTGCTCGGCGACGCGCCACACCCGGGCGATATCGCGGCCATAGAAGTAGGTGGCCAGGCCATAAGGGGTGTCGTTGGCAATGGCGATGGCTTCGGCTTCCGTCTCGAAGCGTACCAGCGGGGCGACCGGGCCGAAGATCTCCTCCTGCAGGATGGGGTTGGTTTTATCCACCTTGCCCAAAATGGTGGGTTGGTAGAAGAGGGGGCCAGCGGGGTGAGCTTCGCCCCCCAGCAGCACTTCGGCACCGGCGGCGACCGATTGTTGTACCAGCTCGGCCACCTTGCTGGCGGCGGCGGGGTTGATGAGCGGGCCGATCTGGGTGCCTTCCGCCATGCCATCTCCCACCTTGAAGGCCTTGACGGCGGCAGTCAGCTTCTCGGCGAAGGCGTCATAGACGCTGGCCTGTACCAGAATGCGGTTGGCGCAGACGCAGGTCTGCCCGGCGTTGCGGTATTTGGAGGCGAGCGCCCCGGCCACCGCAGCGTCGAGGTCGGCGTCGTCAAAGACGATAAAGGGGGCGTTGCCACCCAGCTCCAGCGACAGCTTCTTCATGGTGTCGGCGCACTGGCGCATCAGCAGTTTGCCTATGCGGGTGGAGCCGGTGAAGGAGAGCTTGCGCACCACCGGATTGCTGCACAGCTCGTTGCCCACCGCGCTCGCCTGATGGCTGGTGACGATATTGATGACACCGGCGGGGATACCCGCCTGCTCGGCAAGCAGCGCCAGTGCCAGCGCGCAGAGCGGGGTCTCGGCGGCAGGCTTGATGACGATAGTGCAACCGGCGGCCAGCGCCGGGCCCGCTTTGCGGGTGATCATGGCAATGGGGAAATTCCACGGGGTGATGGCGGCGACCACGCCCACCGGCTGCTTGATGGTGGCCAACCGGCGATCGCCGCTAAAGCCCGGGATGGTGCGGCCATAGGCGCGCTTGCCCTCCTCGGCGAACCACTGGATAAAGCTGGCGCCGTAAGCCACCTCGCCCTTTGCTTCCGCCAGCGGCTTGCCCTGCTCGCAGGTCATGATGCGGGCCAGCTCGTCGCTGTGGGCGGTGATGGCGGCAAACCAGGCGTAGAGCTTGTTGCTGCGCTCCTTGGCGGTCAGCGCCGCCCAGGCGGGTTGCGCCGCGTGGGCGGCCGCGATGGCGCGGCGGGTATCCTCGGCATCCATGTCGGGTACCTGGGTAATGACGGCACCGCTGGCGGGGTTGGTGACCTCGAAGGTGCGGCCGCTGGCGGCCTCGCACCACTGTCCATCTATATAGGCGCGGGATGTGATCAAGCTGGAGTGGGATGTTGTTCCTGACATGAGAAGCCTCGAGTGTGGGTCAGAGCAGCTGGTTGCCGGAGTGAGCCGACCCTTCCTGCGCCGCTGCCGTATAAAATAATAAGCACAGGAAGACCATAATTTGAGCTGAAATGTTTTTCAAGTGTTAAATATATTTGAATTGCTGGGGGGCGCCATGCTAGAAAATGGGCTGTGTAGCGCGCTTTCTCCGGTTCGCTTGCCGGCTGCAAGTGGGCAGACGACCGGGGGATGGTAAATCAGGTGTGCAAAATAATGAACGGTTGTGCTGTGTAACATAGTGAACGGCAAGGGAAAGCTGGTTGGCTATTTTAACCAGCAGGGTAAACAGGCTGCGCCTGATCCGATGCGATCACGCGCAAGCAGGAGAGGCTGATGATGCAAGGATGCAGACATGGCGCAGCAGGGGGCTTGTCATGAGCGGGCCACAGAGCCGGGAGAGCGTGGCTCGACCGTTGAGTGTGGCTGACGCCGGGGCGCGCACCATGGGGGAACGGCTGGCGGCGGTGCGCCATCAGCTGGGGCTCTCCCAGCGGCGGGCGGCCGAGTTGAGCGGCCTGACTCATGGCGCCATCTGCATGATCGAGCAGGACAAGGTGAGCCCCTCGGTCGCCTCCCTGCAAAAGCTGCTCACCATCTACGGCCTGCCGCTGTCGCGCTTTTTCGCCGAGGAGGAGAGCCGCACTCCGGAGGTGGTGATCAAGGCTGATCAGCTTATCGAGCTGGGCAGTCAGGGGGTCTCCCTCAAGCTGGTGCACAACGGCAACAACCGCCGCCAGCTCGGCTTTATGCTGGAGACCTATCCCCCCGGCACCGATACCGGAGGTCAGGTAACCCATCAGGGGGAGGAGGTCGGCACCGTGCTGGAGGGGTCGGTGATCCTGACGGTGGCGGGCCAGAGTTATCAGCTGGAGGCGGGCGACAGCTATGTGATCGACACCGGCGAGCCCCACAGTTTCAGCAATCCGTCGGGGCAGACCTGCCGCATCGTCAGCGCCCACACCCCGGCGAGCTTTTAATCTAGGCAGTAGTTTGGCAACCGAACCGGTAAGGAAACAGGGATCATGACCGAACATGTAAACAGTTACTACGCAGCCAGCGCCAATAAACACGCGCCCTATCCGACATTGACCGAGCAGCTGGAGTGCGATGTCTGCGTCATCGGTGCGGGTTATACCGGCCTCTCCAGCGCGCTGCATCTGGTAGAGAAGGGCTACAAGGTGGTGGTGCTGGAAGCCGCCCGGGTCGGCTTTGGCGCCAGCGGCCGCAACGGCGGCCAGATCGTCAACTCCTACAGCCGCGACATCGACACCATAGAAGCGAACTGCCCGCCGGATCAGGCCAGGCTGCTCGGTTCCATGTTGTTTGAGGGGGGGCAGATCATCCGCGAGCGGATCAAGCGCTACAACATCCAGTGCGATCTGCAGGAGGGCGGTGTCTTTGCCGCCGAGACCGAGAAGCAGCTGCACGAGCTCAAATCCCAATACGCCCGCTGGCAGAAGTGGGGTAACGACCAGCTGGAGCTGCTCGATGCCAAAGGCGTGCGCGAGGTGGTGGCGAGCGATTGCTACGTCGGCGCTTTGCTCGACAAGAGCGGCGGCCATATTCACCCGCTCAATCTGGCGTTGGGGGAGGCTGAAGCCATCCGCATCCAGGGGGGGCAGATCTTCGAACAATCCGCCGTCACCAGTATCACCCCGGGTCAACCAGCATTGGTCAAGACCGCCAAGGGGGCGGTGAAGGCACGCTTTATCGTGGTGGCCGGCAACGCCTACCTCGGCAATCTGGTGCCGGAACTGGCCAGCAAGAGCATGCCCTGTGGCACCCAGGTGATCGCCACCGAAGTGCTGGGAGAGGAGCGGGCCCGTTCACTGCTGCCGCAAAACTACTGTCTGGAGGATTGCAACTACCTGCTCGACTACTACCGTACCTCCGGCGATCACCGGCTGCTCTATGGCGGCGGCGTGGTCTATGGGGCGCGGGATCCGGCGGATATCGAGCGGCTGATCATCCCCAAAATGCTCAAGACTTTTCCGCAACTGGCCGACGTCAAGGTGGAGTACACCTGGACCGGCAACTTCCTGCTCACCCTGTCGCGCCTGCCGCAGTTTGGTCGCATCGGCCCCAACATTTACTACATGCAGGGCTACAGCGGTCACGGCGTCACCTGCACCCATCTGGCGGGCAAGCTGCTCTCCGAGGTGCTGAGCGGTCAGGCGGAGCGTTTCGATGCCTTTGCCAAACTGCCGCACTACCCCTTCCCGGGTGGTCGGCTGTTCCGTATCCCCTTCACCGCCGCGGGCGCCGCCTGGTACACCCTGCGCGATCGGCTGGGGGTATAAGAGCCGCTCTGCGAGAAATGTGGGCTGGTGGCTGCCGCTTAGATAACGCTGACGCCAGCATCAATACCGGAAACAACAAGGCCACCGCGAGGGTGGCCTTGTTGTTTATTAAACTGCAGCGCGCTGATTAGCTGTAGAAGGCTTCAACGGTGCCCTTGAGCTTGATCAGGATGGGCTGACCACGGCGATCCAGCGCTTTGGGGGAGGGGATCTTTACCCAACCTTCGCTGATGCAGTACTCCTCGACATCGGTGCGCTCTTTGCCGTTCAGGCGAATACCGATCGGGTGCTCGAAGCAGGCGGCCACATAGTGAGGGCTGCGGGGATTGCAGGAGAGGTGATCCGGCAGAGCCGGTTTGGTGCTGGTATCGCTCATCGATATAACCCGAAATGAATAAAAAGTGGGTCATTGTAGAGAATGCCGCCATGGCATTCAAGGCGGCCACAAAACAGGCAAAGCGTGCTCGCCATCGCTATGGGCGACCCGCTTATCGTTGCCAATGCATCACCAGCTCGGGGTGGCCGCTATGCTCGCACAACAGCTGCTCACCCTCTTTAAAACCGTTGCGGGAATAGAAGCGCCGCGCCTGCTCATTTTCGGCGTAGACCTTCAACTCGAGCCGGTCATATTGGGCTTTGAGGTGTTCGAGCAGTTGGCGACCCAACCCGTGTGATTGGTGAGTTGGGGAGATAAACAGGGCGGCAATAGACCCTTGATACCAGGAGATAAAGCCCAGTAGCTGTCCATCCTCCTCATAGACCCAGCTCTAGCTGGCGGGCAGATAGATGTCCCGCATCGCTGCCCGTTGCTCATGCCAAAAGGCGGTGGGAATAAAGTCGTGGGCTTGCACCGATGCCTGATACCAGAGCTCGACGGCGGCATCCAGATCGGTGGCGGATAATGGACGGATCATCGTGGCCTCAATTACAAAGTGTGGAAATAACGCAATGACGTAGGCTCGATAAGCGCAGTGTAATCGGGCATTCGTGGTCGCGAGGAGGGGGAGAGTTCTGCACCACTCCCGGTTCGCCACCTTGGCCAAAATGGCAAGGCTGTGATTTATGCAATCCCTGTTACCGTATAGTGTCGCTCGACATTGACGGTTATTTCCCCCCAGCGGGAGGATTTGACTCTGGCCTGGTGCGCTTGAAAAGCCGCCTCATCAACAAACTCTTCGTATACATCGAATCGACAGGGATTGAGAGGATCTTGAGCCACCTTAAAGATCAGGCAGCCGGTTTCCGCACGAGTTAAACAGATATGGGCATCAAGCTCACTCTTGACTATCGTAAGCTCGGAGAGAGGCACAATAATAAATCCCTGTAAAATCACTTTGCCCACATTATATCCCTTAATTTATATTAATGGTTTTTGCTGCTCGTGGTTTATATTTTTGTGCGATTTACTTCAGTATTCAAGGTGGAGACAACATTCACCTCGACAGAGTATTTGTACCAATTTCTGTGGATCGCCAGTCATTTTATATTCAGTTTGGATAGTGTTTTTATAACCTAATTATGGCATTCACATTCAGGTGTTTATTTCAAGTTATACTTAACTGGTTAATAAAAGATGGTGGTTCATTCGAAATAGAGCCATGTGGTTTATGTATCTAAGTTTATTTTAGCTATGAACAGTTATGTGATTTAGCAAAAAAACACTTATTTGTCTATTTTAACTAAGCAGGTACAGATAGCCTTCTTGTCAAGAGATGTATTCTAAAATTGACCAAAATGCGCAATGATAGGGGTTAGACGGGGTTGGCGCAACACTCCCACTCGGGAATGGTGGAAAGGGTTGCTTCAGCTTTGTATTGATGTGGCCGAATAAAAATAAAGTACAGGCCGCAATTCAGGCGATTGCATTAATACAAGGACTACAAACAATGCATGTGACGAAATACTCTAGGGTGGCCTTGCTGGTTGCCAGCATGCTGGGCTCAACCAGCCTGATGGCCAGCGAATGGAGCACGGTTGCCGCCAGAGCAACAGCTGACGAGGGTTATGAGGTACGGGCTCATCAGTTCCGGGTCGCCAAGGTGCCGCTCGACTATTTTGCCGGGTTGCAAGCGGGTGCCAGCAAGCTGACCTTGCCACTGCCTGATGGGGGGGAGGTTACCTTTGCACTGGAAGCTTACAATGTACTGCCCGCAGACCTTGCAGCCAAGTATCCTCAGATCCGCACCTTCAAGGGGTACAACCCGGCTCATCCGGTTGATACTGGACGCTTCGATCTGGGGCCGCAAGGTTTTCATGCCATGTTCAGCCATCAGGGCAAGATGGTGTTTGTCGATCCGCTGCGCAATGCCGAGGGGTATGCAATTTACTACCAGCAGGATGCCTACAGCCGACTGGAAGAAGACGCCGACAAGGTGATCGGGGCTGACGCCAAAACGTTGGCTCGCAAGGTGCAAGTGGATGGTAATGTTCGCAAACGTTACACCATCGCTATCTCGGCCGCAGGTGAGTACACCCAATATCATGGCGGCTCCCAAGTGCTGGCCCTGGCGGCCATTACTACCCTGCTCAACCGGGTCAACGAGGTGTACCAGCGAGATGTGGGGGCCGAGTTCGTGCTGGCCAGCGGCAACGATTCTGTGATTTTTACCGATCCGGTAACAGACCCTTTCTACAACGGCGATAACCCTGACTACGTGAGCGGCGTGAGCAGCATCTATGAGGCTGATGACACCAGCAAGAACGTCCTGGTACAGGGAGAAGCCTTCGCCAATGGTGAGCTGGGCGCATTCGATATCGGGCATGTGGTCAATACCGGGGGAGGTGGCCTGGCCGGGCTCGGCGTGCTGTGCACCGCGGACAAGTCGGCCGGGATGACGGGCTCCGATAAGCCGGTGGGGGATGCATTCTTTATCGACTACGTGGCTCACGAGATCGGCCACCAGTTCGGTGCCGACCACACCTTCAACGGCACCACTGGCAGTTGCGGCGGTGGCAATCGGGAGGCGGCACAAGCCTGGGAGCCGGGCAGCGGTACTTCCATCATGGCCTATGCCGGGATCTGCGGGGACGAGAACATCCAGCCCCACAGCGATCCCTATTTTCACAGCAAATCTATCGAGCAGATGCGGGCGCACATGGCGACCGTGCCGGCCTGTGGCACCACCCTGAATCTCGTCAACAACACGCCCCAGGCGGTGGCCGGAGCCAGCTATATCATTCCCGCCAACACGCCATTCGTGCTCAAGGGGGCCGGCGCCGATTTGGACAAGGATCCCCTGACCTACACTTGGGAGCAGATTGATCTGGGCGACCCGTCCAGCAGTGCTCTTGACATGATCGATGACGGCTCCCGTCCGTTGTTCCGCTTCGTGTCGCCGACCGGCTCGCCGGAGCGGATTTTGCCGAGCTTGCCATCCCTGCTCTCGGGCTCGCTCGCCAAGGGCGAGGCATGGCCCACCACTAACCGGGATCTCAACTTCCGATTGACGGTGCGTGACGGCAAGGGCGGTGTCGCCAGCGACGACATGAAGGTCCAGGTGATCAACACTGGCAGTGCCTTCCGGTTGACCGCCCCGATTGGGGTGGCATTGACGCCGGGGGCAAGCCTGGCTGTCAGCTGGGATGTGGCCGGCACCACGCTGGCGCCGATCAGCTGCAGCAAGGTAGACCTGTTCATCACCCAAAACGAGGGAACCAGCTGGAGCAATCTGGCGGTCAGCCAGCCCAACAGCGGCGCCGCCACTGTCACCCTGCCGGCGGATCTGGCCAGCTCTGCCCGCCTGAAGGTGGCCTGCAGCGACAACATCTTCTTCGCGATCAGTCCCTCCAAGCTGCCGGTTGTCCAAAGCGGCGGCAGCTCGGGCGGTAGCGGCGGCGGTGGTGCCCTCGGTCTCTGGACTCTGGCGCTGGCCCTGCTGGGTTGGCAACGGAGGCGCGGATGAGGGTTGGCTGGCTGATGCTGGTGTCCCTGCTTGGCGGCTGTCAGGCCGATGCCGATACTCTGGAGCAGGCGGTCAGCGCCAGCCTGGCAAAGCAGGATTACCGGTTGATCGTGCGGGCTGGGCGCGGCGAGGTGGCGCCCGGCATCGCGCCGGAGCAGCAGGCCCCGGCCAAGGCGCGCTGCGGTGTGCGCTACCTCGACGGTCTGGGGGATGTCATCAAGCCCGGACAGGAAGAGGCCCAGGCCAAGCTGGCGGCCTACGCGGCCGATTACAACCGGCGCATGCTGGCGCATTGTCCTGCTGTCGCTGGCAGGCAATAAGCCTGCGCGTACCAAGATCGTGCGAAGGGTATATCAAGGAGGGAGGCGTGAGCCTCCCTCTTTTTTTGCAGCAGCCATTTGCTGGTCACAAGGCTTGTACCCATGGCGTGCTCGTCGCACAATGCCAGCACGCATGGCCGCATGGGCGGCAAAGAGAGAAGGAAAATCAAGATGATGGATGTTGCTGATCTGCGTCGGGAGTATACCCGTGGCGGGCTGCACCGGGCCGATCTGCCGGCCGAGCCGCTGGCGCTGTTCGAGAAGTGGTTGGCGCAGGCTTGTGAGGCCAAACTGACCGATCCTACCGCCATGGTGGTAGCGACGGTGGATGCCGATGGTCAGCCCTGGCAGCGCACCGTGCTGCTCAAGCACTATGACGCCCAGGGGATGGTTTTTTACACCAACATGGGCAGCCGCAAGGCGCAGCAGCTGGAAGGCAATCCCCGTATCAGCCTACTCTTTCCCTGGCATACGCTCGACCGTCAGGTGCATGTGACCGGTCGGGTGGAGAAGATGAGCACTTTCGAGGTGATGAAGTATTTCCACAGCCGTCCCAAGGATAGCCAGATCGCAGCCTGGGTCTCCAAACAGTCGACCCGCATCTCGGCCCGCGGCGTGCTGGAGGCCAAGTTCCTCGAGCTCAAGCAGAAGTTTGCCAATGGCGAAGTGCCGCTGCCGAGCTTCTGGGGCGGATTCCGGGTGGTGATCGAGACGGTGGAGTTCTGGCAGGGGGGCGAGCACCGGCTGCACGACCGCTTCTACTACACCCGCGACGGGGATGGCTGGCATATCGAGCGTCTGGCTCCCTGAGCGCGCTATTCAAATCTGTTTTCACAAGGAGTGTGTATGCGTCTGTATGGTGATCTGCGTTCCGGCAACTGTTACAAGGTGTGGCTGCTGGCCCGCTGGCTGGAGCTGCCCCTTGAGTGGGTAGAGGTGGATATTCAGGCGGGGGATACCCGTACCCCCGCATTTCTGGCCATGAACCCCAACGGCAAGATCCCGGTGCTGGAGATGGGCCAGGGCGATACGCTGGCGGAATCCAACGCCATCCTCTTCTATCTGGGGCAATGCAGTACCTTGTGGCCAACTGATCCGCGCCAGCAGGCCGAGGTGCTCAAATGGATGTTCTTCGAGCAATACAGCCACGAGCCATACATCGCGGTGGCCCGCTTCATCGTTCACTATCTCGGCCGACCCGAGTCGCAGGAGGCGCGTCTCGACGGGCTGAAAGCCGGTGGCGAGAAGGCGCTGGCGGTGATGGAGCAACAGCTGAAACAGAGCCCCTACCTGTGTGGTGATGCGCCGACCATCGCCGATATCGCCCTTTATGCCTACACCCATGTGGCAGAGGAGGGGATCTTCTCCCTGCAGGGGTGGCCAGCTATCCGTAGCTGGATAGCCCGTATCGAAGATCATCCCCGCCACCTGACGCTGCCAGCGGCCTGTCAGGCCAGCTGATGGAACTGCTGATCGAGGCGACTCTGTGGCAACCGCAGTGGGCTGCGCTGTTGCAGTGCTGGCAGCAGCAGGGTCATCGCTGGCAGCTGCTGCTCGGCAAAGGGGCGGCCGCCGCCCTCGATCAAACCGATGCTCCCTGGGCGAGCAGCCCTCCTGACGGGGTGCTCTGTCCGGGAGCCCTGCTGGCCGCCTGGCTCGATGGGGAGCTGCTGGCGGATTTTCATGTTGATCCCAGCCGCCAGATCCTGATCAGCGCCTCTACCTCCCTATTGACCCTCGCCAGGGAGCAGGGGCTGCTGACCCTTGGCCCTGTGGGAGCCGATCTGCCGCTCACCCCCGAGGCCGATTTGGGCGCCGTGCTCAATCGCCTGCTGGCGCGCCGCGTGACGGTGCCACCCCTGGCTGAGGGGCATTCGCTATCAGGTGTCGTATTGCGACTACTGCAGGCCGCCGATGATCGCGAGATAGTAAGCTACTGCAGCGATGAGGCGCTGTCCCGCTACACCCTCAATATTCCTCACCCCTATCCGCCTGAGGGGGCCCGCGACTGGCTGGCCCTCAGCTGGCGCAAGGCGGCGCTTGGCCTTGGCTGGAGCTGGGCCATCACCTTGCCAGAGGAGCAAGGTGCGGCGTTGCTTGGGGTGATCTCCCTGCACTGGAATGGCGAGCTGGCCTGGTGGGTGGGCGTACCTTGGCAAAATCGCGGTCTGGCGACTCGGGCCGCCAGCTTGGTCAAGGAGTTTGCCTTTGACCAACTTAAACTGCCGGCGCTGACGGCTCGCCATATGCCAGACAATTTAGCCTCCGGCCGGGTGATGGAAAAACTGGGGATGCACTATCGCGGGCGGCGCCATATCAGCGGTCGTCAGCCGTGCGAGGTGAGCTACTGGCGGCTGGATCGCCCCCTCTCCTTGCCAGCCCCTTTACTTGATGAGATTGATCATTGGCTGGCGGATGAGCGGATCGCCGTAGTGATCCTGTGGGATCCCGCAACGACCAATCGGCAGAGTGCCAATGGCAAGCTGGCCATCTCGCTCTTTGTGGATAAGAGGGGCGCGGAGGAGGAGCCCTGCTCTCTGCACTGCCCGCCGCATCTTGAGCGGTTGCTGGCGATGCACTGTTACCCCGTCGATCTGCTGGAGCAGGCCGAACCGGAGCAGTTGTCCCATCTTGGCGGCGTCTTGCTGAAAGACAGGGATGAACAGGGGCTGGCATGGCTGCTGCAACTGGCCACACTGCAGCGTCAGGGGCCCGAGTTGCTCAGCCGCGAGGAGCGCGCATCACGGCTTCACTGGTTCAACCAATTGATGGCGCAGGCGCTGGGCGGCAACGGTGACTCGCCGCAGATACGCTATCAGCAGCTACGGCTGCTGGTGGAGCTGCCGGAGCTGGTCGACGAGCTGGATGGCTGTTGGCATCAAACGCCCGAACTGACTTTTGAGCGGTTGGCGCGTGAGGCCCCCGCCCTCTGGCTTGCCTACCGCGAGGCGATGAACAGGGTCACCTCGGCTACGCTAACAGCCTTGCAGCAGCAGTTTGCCGCTCGTTTTCCTGAGTGCACCCTCCCATTTTTGGACAAAGGTACTCAGAGTGACCAGCCGTTGTGTGGAATAATGCCCGCTCTGCTGTACGAGGAGTAATACCTGATGTTGAGAACCGAGCGCCCCGGTGACATGCTGCCGGTCTATGAGCTGCTGAGTGCCGCCTTCGGTCGTGCCGATGAGGCCGAACTGGTCAACCGTCTGCGCGAATGTGGCGCTGCCGTGGTGACCATGGTCGAAGAGGAAGAGTACGAGTTCATGGGGCATCTGATGCTGAGCCCGATCACCATTAACGGCATGGAAGGGCCATGGCTTGGTCTGGCGCCGGTCGCGGTTCATCCCGACTGGCAAGGTCAGGGGATTGGCTCGGATCTTATCCGTGAAGGGCTTGATACGGCGCTCGAGATGGACTGGAAAGGGGTGGTGGTACTCGGGGATCCGGCCTATTACAGCCGTTTCGGTTTCCGCCCGGCCAGCGAGTTTAGCCTGCACTGCATCTATGAGGTGCCTGCCGACTGCTTTATGGCGATGGAGCTGCAGGAAGGGGGGTTTGCGGGAGTGCAGGGGGAGGTGCTCTATCACCCCCTGTTTGATGAACTCCCTGACGAGCTGCCGGACGCGCAGGCAGAAGCGTCCCATCTATAGCGAGAAGTCGCAGCGACAAGCCATAGCGAAAAAGCCCTCATCGAGGGCTTTTTCAGTTTATATCAGTCCCTGCCGGGCTTATTCGAGCAAATTGGCTCAGGCAATGATGTCGAGCTGGGAGCCCTTGCGATTATCTTCGCCCACCATGTCACCCATCTGCTGGGCGAGCGGGCTCTGCTGGAATTGCATGTAGTCGCTCAGATTCTGCTGGCGCTGGTAGCGATTGGCCGCCTGATAGAGTTCAGCCGTGCTCGGGCCCGATTTGCTGTCGCTCTCCTGACCGCCGGCCTCCAGGTAGCGCTCCACCACGGCTTTATCTTGCGGGTTAGCTGTATAAGAGACCGCCAGGGTTCTGCGAGCCGTTGCTTTCTCTTCGCTCTGTGCCTGCAATTCATCCTTCTTGGTCAGTGCTTCGTTACGGGCCTGACTGACCTGCTCGGGTGTGACTGCCGGAGAGGAGGGGTATTTGCCGTAATCGGGCAGCGGCATGGGCCGGGAGGTGATTTGCATGGTGGCGCTTCTCTTGTGAACAGGGACGGACGCATGATACCCATCCATGTTAGCTCAATAAATGACCACTTGTCGGTTCATCAAGAGTGGGTTCAGCTTCGCGTATCGATTGTTAATTGAACCGTCGCATAGTGACAAAAAAAGGCGCCATAAGGCGCCTTTTTGTCGTTCCGTCATCGCAGGATCAGTTGAAGAACCAGTACCCGCGGTTGACCAGACGGGTCAGCAGTTGCAGGAAACCGGCCTGATCGGCCAGCTCCACCATGTCGGCCTGAGTGATGATGTCTTTGTCACACAGGAGCGAAATGGCGGCCGCATCTTCGCTCTGCAGAGTCCAGGCTTCGCCATCGATATAGCACTGCTGGCTCTCGCCGCTGAACCAGACGCTGCGCAGGCCCGGCACCTTGATGGCAGGCTCGCCCTGGGTCAGCAGGTCGGCTACCTCCTCGGCGCTGTAGTCCGGCTCGACCGGATTGACGTCCAGATCGTGCTTGGCTTCGGAGATCATGGTGCCGAACCACTCCTTGAACAGGGTCTCGTCATCGAGGGCCTGTTGCATCAGCTCGCGCAGACGGTGCAGCTCGTGGGGCTGGATCTCGCCGTGACGGGCACGGGGCTTGAGATCGGCATCGCCGTAACGCTCGGTACGCACCTCGTTGTCGATCAGGTGATCGGCAAAGGAGGAGATAAGCGCCTTGGCATCCGGCGCGCGGAAACCCACCGAGAAGTTCATGGAGGGCTCGATGGCGTAGCCTTCGTGGGGGAATCCGGGCGGAATGTAGAGGATGTCACCCGGCTCCATGATGACGTCGATGATCGCCTCGAACGGCTCGCAGTGCAGCAGGGCGGCGTGGGCAGCAAACTCGTTGAGCGGCTTGGCATCGCCGACCCGCCAGTGACGCTTGCCGAGACCCTGGGTGATGAACACATCGTAGTTGTCGATGTGAGGACCGACCCCGCCGTGAGGGGTGGAGAAGCTCACCATCACATCGTCAAAGCGCCATCCCGGAATGAACTGGAACGGCACGGCCAGCTCGTTCACCTCGGGAGCCCAGTGGTTGCAAGCCTGTACCAGAATGGTCCAGTTCTCTTCGCCCAGATGGTCGTAGGATTCGAAGGGACCGTGGGCCGCATCCCACTTGCCGTCGAAACGGGTGACGAGGCGGGACTCTACCACCTCTTCCATGGCCAGACCTGCCAGCTCGTCCGGGCTGATGGGATCCTGAAAGTCCTTGAAGCCCCCCTTGATAAGGAGCGGGCGCTTCTGCCAGTAGTGCTCGAGGAAGTGAGCGATATCCAGATTGAGTTCGTACATGCTGTTTCTCGTGTCTCGCAAAGAGGTTTTGCCCAAGGCGGGCTTGGGAAAAGCCACTCGGGACCCTGCCGTGGCAGGGAAAATAACAGGGGCCCTGTTGCAGATCATGCACAGGGCCCCGGTGGAATCATTTATCCGCTTATTTCAGCAGATCAACCAGACGCTGGGCGTCACCGATATAGTTGGCCGGGGTAAGTTTCTTCAGCTCGACCTTGACCGCTTCCGGCAACTCCAGGGTGTCGATAAAGGTACGCATCCCTTCGGCATCGACGCGGCGGCCACGAGTCAGCTCTTTAAGCTTCTCGTAGGGCTTCTCGATGCCGTAGCGGCGCATCACGGTCTGGATCGGCTCGGCCAGCACTTCCCAGTTGGCATCCAGATCGGCAGCCATGGCTGCGTCGTTGGCTTCCAGCTTGGAGATGCCCTTGAGGGTCGCCTGATAGGCAATCAGGGAGTAACCCACCGCCACACCCAGGTTGCGCAGCACGGTAGAGTCGGTCAGATCACGCTGCCAGCGGGAGATAGGCAGCTTGCTCGCCAGATGCTGGAACACGGCGTTGGCCAGACCCAGATTGCCTTCGGAGTTCTCGAAGTCGATGGGGTTGACCTTGTGCGGCATGGTGGAGGAGCCAATTTCCCCCGCAATGGTGCGCTGCTTGAAGTGACCCAGGGAGATGTAACCCCACACATCGCGGTCGAAGTCGATCAGGATGGTGTTGAAGCGAGCCATGGCGTCGAACAGCTCGGCGATGTAGTCGTGCGGCTCGATCTGGGTGGTGTAGGGGTTCCAGGTCAGACCCAGGGAGGTGACGAACTCCTCGGAGAACTGGTGCCAGTCCACATCCGGGTAGGCGCTGATGTGGGCGTTGTAGTTGCCGACCGCGCCGTTGATCTTGCCGAGGATCTCCACCGCCATGATCTGCTTGTACTGGCGCTCCAGCCGGTAGGCGACGTTGGCCATCTCCTTGCCCATGGTGCTCGGGGTCGCCGGCTGACCGTGGGTACGGGACAGCAGCGGCATGTCACGGTACTCGTGGGCCAGACGCTTGAGTTCGCTGATCAGCTTTTCGCAATAAGGCTTGATGACCTCTTCGCGGGCGGTTTTCAGCATCAGACCGTGGGAGTTGTTGTTAATGTCTTCCGAGGTGCAGGCGAAGTGGATGAACTCGCTGACAGCCGCCAGCTCCGGGTTCACTTCGACTTTCTCTTTGAGGAAGTACTCCACCGCTTTCACATCATGGTTGGTGGTGCGCTCGATCTGTTTGATACGGGCGGCGTCACTCTCGTTGAAGTTGCTGACGATGCCGTCGAGCAGGGCACTGGCGGCCGCGCTCAGGGCTGGGACTTCCGGGATCCCGGCGTGGCTGGCCAGTTTTTGCAACCAGCGAACCTCGACTTCAACGCGAAAACGCAGCAGGCCGAATTCGGAGAAGATAGGGCGCAGGGCATCGGCCTTGTCGCCATAACGACCGTCAATCGGGGAAACAGCAGTCAGCGCGGACAGCTCCATGGGGTGAACTCCTGATGATTTGTGTGGGGGATCCGTATCCACTCGCGCGTGGGGCGGAGTCGTCGTCAGGGCGGATGTGCGGCTGTTCACCCTGATGTTGACCTCGCTTGCCCGCGCGCGAGCCGATGATTAGTAACGTTTGGCCAGCTCCACCATCTTCTTGCGAGCGAAGATGATCTGGGTGCGGCTGCCACCGAGCTGACGCCACAGCACGCAGGCACGAATGCCCGCCAGCAGCAGGGCGCGCACCTTGTGCTGCACCAGCGGCTGCTGCAGGAACAGCGGGGTACCCGCCACCTGGATGCGCGGCCCGATGGGGCTGATAAGATCGCTGTAGATGCTCGCCATGTTGGCCAAAATCTGCTCGTCGAGCAGATCGAAGTGCTGTTGCTGGCGACCAATCTGGCTGATCCGCTCACCCAGCATATTGAGAATGTCCTTGCGCTTGGCCAGCTTGCGCTCCAGCGCAATCAGGCTCACCACGTAGCGGGTCAGCTCGGCATTCTTCTGGCTGCCATCGGCACCCAGCTGCTCGACCAGCGCGCGGTAGCCGTCGCGAATGGCCAGATGGGTGTTGTTGAACACCTCGAGTGGCTGGCTCGGGTTGGTCACCAGAATGCTGGAGAGGCTCTCGCGCAGGGCGGCCTCGTCACAGCTGCCGTCTCGGGCCACCTTCTGCACCAGATACGCGGCCTGGCAGATGCCGGCAAAGGCCATGGTTCTGTCTTGGAATTTATCGCTCACGTCTGCTGCCTTCTGTTAAGGATTCAAACCGGATGGCTGAAACGTTGTTCGATGATGCCGCCGCCCAGACAAACTTCCCCGTCGTAGAAGACGGCGGACTGGCCCGGGGTCACCGCAGCCTGCTTTTCGTCGAAGATGACCCGGATGGTCTCGTCGTCGATGGGCTGGATCAGGCAGGGGATATCCTGCTGACGGTAGCGTGTCTTGACGGTGCAGCGACGCGGCTCGCGAATGGGGGTGCGATCCACCCAGTGCAATTGGCTGGCAATCAAACCATCGGAGTAGAGGCGGGGATGTTCGCCCTGCGCCACCACCAGCACGTTGCGCTCGACCTCTTTGTCGACCACATACCAGGCCTCTTCGGTGGCATCTTTGCGACCGCCGATGCCGAGCCCCTTGCGCTGACCCAGGGTGTGATACATCAGACCCTGATGCTCGCCGATCACCTTGCCATCCACGGTCTCGATTTTACCGGGCTGGGCGGGCAGGAACTTGGCCAGGAAGTCCTTGAACTTGCGCTCGCCGATAAAGCAGATGCCGGTGGAGTCTTTCTTCTTGGCGGTAATGAGATCCAGCTGCTCGGCGATGCGGCGCACCTCCGGCTTTTCCAGATCGCCAACCGGGAACAGGCTCTGACCCACTTGCTTCTCGCTCAGGGTATAGAGGAAGTAGCTCTGATCCTTGTTGGTATCGAGACCGCGCAGCAGGCGCGGGCGGCCGGTGCTGTCGTCACGGCGCACATAGTGGCCGGTGGCGATGTAGGTGGCACCCAGCTCTTCGGCGGCAAATTCGAGGAACGCCTTAAACTTGATCTCCTTGTTGCACAGGATATCGGGGTTCGGCGTGCGGCCAGCCTTGTACTCTTCGAGGAAGTGCTCGAACACGTTGTCCCAGTACTCGGCCGCGAAGTTGATGGTGTGGAGTTTCATCCCCAGCTTGTCGCAGACGGCCTTGGCATCAGCCAAATCCTGGGCGGCAGAGCAGTACTCGTCCGTGTCGTCTTCTTCCCAGTTCTTCATGAACAAGCCTTCGACCTGATAGCCCTGCTGCTGGAGCAGGTAGGCCGAGACGGAAGAATCCACGCCGCCGGACATGCCGACGATCACCTTGATTTGGCTGTTGTCTGTCATTAGTCGAAGTTACCAGTTCGTTTAAACGGGGCGTATTCTACCAGAGTTTTGCGCCCCCGGTCACATCTCCATGCCACTGTCCCCATCAGGAACCTTGCAACAGGAAATCGTTTTTCTTGTGGCGATTGCCAGCGGATGCCAGCTCTGCCCCTAGCTCTGGATAAAGGCCTTGAGCGCCGAGAGCGGCAGGCGTGTTCCCGCCAGATAATCCTCGATGCATTGCCACACCAAGGGGCTTCTCAGGGCCGGTTTGCACTCGGCGATCTCCTCCAGGGTGAGCCAGTGGCAGGCGAGGATATCGCCGTCAGGGTCCTCTGGATGGTGCTGACCCGGCGCTTTTTCAAGGTCGAAGATGATGGCGGTGCGCACATAGGTGGCCTCGCTGTCGGCCGGTTTATAGAGATAGGTGCCAAGCCAGGAGGTAGGCGTGGCGGTCAGCCCCGTCTCCTCTTTCAGCTCGCGGCAGGCGGCGGTGAGCAGATCTTCACCGGCCTCCACATGGCCGGCGGGCTGGTTGAAGCGGCGCTGGCCCTTGATCTCCTCTTCCACCACCAGAAAGCGCCCCTGCCACTGCACCAGGGCGGCGACCGTCAGGCGCGCCTCCATACGGGCGTGACTGGTGGTCGATTGCTCTGCCTGATTGCTCATCATGACTCCTTGTCGCTGCTATTGGGAGTGCCCGTACGGGCGGGTCTGCGTGCCGTTCCTCGCCCGCTGCTGCGGGGTTTGCCGCCGGTCGGGTTCGTGGCTGCGCGCTCGGTTAGGTGAGTGCTGCGAGGACGCTCGTCCCGTCTCGGCTGGCTGGCCCGCCGTGGCGCCTCCCCTGCCGGTTTGGCCGGTTTGGCGGTATGAGCGCCTGAACGTGATGAGGAGGGACGCGGGCGGCTGCTGGAGCTCGGCGCCTGCTCGGGGGCGGGCAGGGCGCGGCTCTGCCCGGGTGCCAGCCCGTCTTCTTGCCAGTTACCCAAGGTCCAGTCGCCGATGGCGTAGCGAATAAGGCGCAGGGTGGGGTGGCCGATGTGGGCTGTCATCCGCCGCACCTGCCGGTTGCGCCCCTCCACTATCTTGATCTCCAGCCAGCAGGTGGGGATCTCCTTGCGCTCGCGAATGGGGGGATTGCGCGGCCACACCGCAGGCTCATCCATGATGCGCGCCCCGGCGGGCAGGGTCATGCCGTCGTTGAGCTCCACGCCGGCGCGCAGGGCGGCCAGTTTTTCTTCGCTGGGGATCCCTTCCACCTGCACCCAGTAGGTCTTGGGGGTCTTCTCCCCCGGCTGGGTGAGGCGCGCCTGCAATTTGCCATCGTTGGTGAGCAGCAACAGCCCCTCGCTGTCGCGGTCAAGCCGCCCTGCGGCATAGATGCCGGGCTCTTTGATGTAATCCTTGAGGGTCTCGCGGCCCGCCTCGTCGGTGAACTGGCAGAGCACCATGTAGGGCTTGTTCAGCAGGAGCAATTTGCGATCCTCTGGGGCCAGCTCCGGTTTGCGGGGGGATGCATGGCGAGGTGCGGCTGGTTTGGCTGCCGTGCGCGGGGCGTTATCGCGTGGCGAACGGCTGACAGAGAGACGGGGGCGGGGAGATTTCATCGGATACACACTTCAGACAGACGATGGCAGCGAGTGTACCACAGGGTGCTGAGGGCAGGATGAATGGCTGTGGCGTCACAACAAGCAGTGCCCAGAGCCAATTCGCCTAGCTCAGCAGGCTCTCGATGACGATAGCCTGACGGGCGGGGGCCGAGCCCGCCAACAGCAGGGCGTGGCTAACCACATCGTCGATCATCGCCTGCGCCAGTCTAGTGAGGGGGCGCAGGGTCTCCCGTTCGCTACCAACCGGCACCGCCAGCAAAATGATGGTCTGCACCGGCCCGATTTGAGAGCCCCACTCGATGGGCTCCTTGCAGCTAAGCAGGGTCAGCGCTGGCTGGCTGATCCCTTCGCTCAAAACATGGGGCATGGCGAGGCCGGGGCGGATGATGGTGGCTGAGACCTGCTCGCGCCGACTGATCGCCTCCTCCAGCGCGGCTCTGTTGCTGACCAGCTCGGCGGGCAGCAGATCGATCAGATGCTCGAGCGCTTCGGCTTTGGTCAGCGGTTCGGGGCTGTAGGCCAGCTGGCGCAGGGCAAAATGGTAGCCGGGCAGAGCGTTGGTCAGTCGCAACTCCGCCAGCGCGGCGGTGCGCGGGCGCACCAGCGGTTGACCCAGTTCGCCGCACCAGCAGGTGAAGGCCATGTGGGCGAGCTCGGCATCGCACCCTTCAATCTGCAACTGGCAGAGATCGCCGGGCTGGGTGGCGAGGGTCAACAGGGAGAGCTGGTTGCTGGCGGCAACGGTCTGGCGCCGGGTGAGGTTGGCACAGCGGATGGTGGATTTGAACATCCCCGCCAGCCGGTTCAACTGCTTGGCCTGGGTGATGCTCAACCCCTGCTGGCAGTAGAAGGTGATTTCGCGGGTCAGCATCAGGCCGGGATCGGCAGAGCCTTGAGTACGGCGTTGGCATCCAGCAACACGGTTTCCAGTCTCACCTGATGGATGGTGCAGCCGAGGAAGCGCTCTTTCTGCTCAATCTCGATATCGGAGGCAATCAGCACCAGGTCGGCGCTGGCAATATCGCGGGCGGTCAGCATGTTCTCCATGCCCATGGCGCCCTGAGTCTCGACCTTGATCTTGAGTCCCAGCCCAGTGGCGGCTTTTTGCAGGGCATCGGCAGCCATATAGGTATGGGCGATACCGGTCGGGCAAGCGGTGACGGCGACGATCTTCATCTGCTCTCTGTGATGCTGACAAGGGGGAGCAACAAGATAGCGCCAGCGGGGGGCTTTTACCAAAAGTCCATATGAAAAGTGGGATCTTGATGGGGATATGCCCGTCCCTTGAACGGCTGTGCAGGCTCATGCCGGGCCAGTCGGGTGTCTGGTTGCTCCAAACAACAAGGGCCACCCCTGTGGGTGGCCCTGAACAATCTGCGTCTGTTGTTATGGCTATCAGGCGGTCTGGGCGGCCAGTTCGGCGGCTTTCAGTTCGCGCTTGATGCGGCGGATCTTGCGCTCCTCGGCGACCGCGACACAACCCATCAGCACCAGACAGGCGGCGGCTGCGATATCCAGCGCCGCGAAGGTGCCGGTCCAACCGGTCAGACCGAAGATGGGGGTGCCATCGGCGATCATGCCCAGACCCAGTTTGGCGAAGCTGTCACCAATCAGGTAGGCAAAAGTGCCCTTGACGCCATCGGCCACGCTGATGCCCTGCTTGGGGACGAAGCCCACGGCGGCGACGCCGATCAGCAGTTGCGGACCAAACACCAGGAAGCCCAAAGTGAACAGGGAGCCCAGGAACATAAACTGGGTGGTCGCATGCTGGTAGAGACCCAGGGTGGCGATGATGAGCGCCAGTGCCACACAGGCAACCAGACCACGACGACCGTTGGCCAGATCGGAGAGGTAACCCCACATCAGGGTGCCGACCAGAGCGCCCACTTCGAAGAAGGTAAAGCCCTGAATAGCCACGTCTTTGGAGAAGCCCAGCTCCTGGTGGGCATAGACGGTGGACCACTGGTCGATACCGATACGCACCACGTAGAGGAAGATGTTGGCAAAGCAGAGCAGCCAGATCACCTTGTTGAGCAGCACGTACTTCACGAAGATCTGCCACTTGGTCAGCTTCTGCTCTTCGGTGGCGATATCCTCTTCGCTCGCCACTTCGTCAAACAGCTCTTCCACCTTGCCAAGGCCATAGGCTTCCGGCGAATCGCTACCAAAGCGCAGGCCGATAAAACCGACGATCAGCGCGATGATGGAGGGGAAGATAAACATGCCGAGCACGTTGCCATCGAACAGGTAGTTGGCACCGAACAGCGCCACACCGGCCGCACCGGCACCGCCCACGTTGTGGGAGAGGTTCCACATACCCAGATAGGTGCCGCGCTTGTTGCGAGGGGTCCACTTGGTGATGGTGGAGTAGCTGCACGAACCGCCACAGCTCTGGAAGAAACCGCTCAGGGCGTAGAAGAAGATCATGAAGTAGAGGCTGAAACCGGTGCCGCCCATGCTGGCACTGAAGCCCAGCATGCACAGAGCGGAGAGGATCAGCATCAGCGGCAGGAACTGCTTGGTGTTCTTGCCATCGGCGTAGTAGGAGACGATGGTCTTGCCCACCCCGTAGGTGATGGAGAAGCCAAGGCCGATCATCCCAAGCTCGGTCATGGAGAGACCGTACTCCTGGATCATGTCATTTTGCGCAATGTTGAAGTTCTTGCGGATCAGATACATGGTCAAATAGCCAATAAATACAACCAGATAGGATTGCATAAACGGCTTGAACCAGAGCTTGCGCCGGGCTTCGACCGGCAGGTCCAGGGTGGGGACCCGGACCTGTTGGAGCAATTTCAACATCTTCGTTCATCCTCTGCGAGATAGACGGTATTTCCGCCGCGCCCCTCATTTGTAGATAGGTTGTTCGAGGTCACGCCACGGAAGGGGGAACGGAACGTCGGGGCTGTCAGCCGTTGCTGCGCTCGACGCTCCATCCATATAAACCCGGGCCCGGCACGGGATGACGGGGCGCATTGCCCGTCGCGGTGCGGGTCACGACATCAGGTGGGGTGACTCTAATAAGAGGGGCAAAAAATGGCTTGAGAGCCATCCCTAGTGGGGCTAGGAAATTTTCCTAGTTTTTGCGCTTTCGCGGACAAAGCGTGAGAAACATCACACCGCTGACGCCGGATTGCTGCCATTTCAGCCAGTTTGGCGCTCTGTGTGAGTGCTGGGCTGGTGGGATGGATAGGCCAGAAGGGAGCTAGGGAAAGGCAAGGAGAGAGGTGAAGGGAGAGACGAGGAAGAGTGCTTATCGACCACTATTTCTCGGGGGGCGATATTGGGAAATACGGCCCGCCAGCTATCCCCAAAAACAAGAGGCCACCCCGTGGGGTGGCCTCTTTTTATGCTCTACGAGCCGCGATGGCGATGGAGGCCTCAGGCCGCCTTGGCCAGGGTTACCTCATCACTCTTTTTGACCCGCAGTTTTTTCAGGGCAACCGCGACCACGCCGGTGACGATGGCACCGCAGATCATGCAGAGCAGGGCCAGCAGCGGCTTGTTGACCGCACCCAGCAGGGCCACGATGGGGCCACCGTGGGCAACGCTGTTGGTGATGCCAAACAGGAAGGCCATCACAGCTGCGGTCATGCTGCCCAGAATGTTGGCCGGGATCACGGCCAGCGGGTCACGGGCGGCGAACGGAATCGCCCCTTCGGAGATACCCACCAGACCCATGGCACCGGCTGCTTTGCCCGCTTCGATTTCAGAGGCATCGAAGATACCGAGCTTGCGACCGAGTACGGTCGCCAGCGACATGCCAAGGGGCGCAGCCGGGATGGCGCAGGCCATGGCGCCCATAAACTGGGTCTGACCGGAGGCGATCATGCCGACGGAGAAGAGGAAGGCCACCTTGTTGACCGGGCCGCCCATATCAAAGCCCGCCATACCACCCAGCACGATACCCAGCAGCACCAGACTGCCACCGCTCATGGAGAGCAGCATGGCATTGAGGCCAGTCATCATGTCGGCAATCGGGGCGCCGATGATGAAGATGAATACGGCAGCGATAAAGAGCGACCCGACGATGGGGGCGATCAGGATCGGCACCAGCGGCTGCACCATCTTGTGGTACTGGCGAGTGGCAATCCAGCGCACCAGATAGCCGACCAACAGGCCCGCAATGATGGCACCGATAAAGCCGGTACCTGCGTCAGCGCCGTAGAAACTGCCGTTGTTGGCGATCCAGCCACCGATAAAGCCCGGTGCCAGTGCCGGACGATCACCGATGGCGTAGGCGATATAGCCCGCCAGAATGGGGATCATCAGGGTGAAGGCGGCCACGCCCACGTTGAGGATCTGGTTCCACATGCTCCCTTCCGGGATCTGCATGCCGCTCGGGGTCGGGTTGCCGCCGATGGCCAGTGCCAGCGCAATCAACAGACCGCCGGTCACCACGAACGGGATCATGTGCGATACACCGTTCATCAGGTAGCGATAGAGATCGGAACTGCCACCCGCGCTCTTCTCTTCACCTTTTTTATCTTCTTTGCCAGCCACATAGGCGGGGGCTTTCAGGGCCTGCTCGATCAGACCCTTACCATCCTTGATGGGGGCCTTGACGCCGGTTTTGATGAGGGGCTTGCCGGCGAAGCGGGCCATGTCCACCTGCTTGTCACAAGCCACCACGATGGCGGTGGCACGGGCAATCTCGTCCGCGGTCGGGCTGTTCTTGACGCCGATGGAGCCGTTGGTCTCCACCTTCACCTCATAACCCAGCTCCTTGGCGGCGCGCTCCAGCGACTCGGCCGCCAGATAGGTGTGGGCGATACCAGCCGGGCAGCCGGTGACACCGATGATAAAGCCCTTGCTAGTGGTCGGGGCCGCGCTCTGCTCCTCTTTCTTGGTCAGCAGCAGCGCCAGCGCATCGGCCGGGGTTTTTGCCGCCAGCAGTTTGGCGATAAAGCCCTCTTCGATCAGCTTGCCGGAGAGCTCGGCCAGCACTTCGATATGGTGGTTGGCGCCGCCATCGGGGGAGGCGATCATAAAGAAAATGTGGGACGGCTTGCCATCTTCGGCGCCGTACTCGATGCCGTTGCGGCTGATGCCGATGGCGACCGCCGGATTGCACACCGCCGCACTCTTGGCGTGGGGCAGGGCCACGCCCTCTTCAAAGCCGGTGTTACCCAACTCTTCGCGGGCCCACAGATCCTTGATAAAGGCCTGCTCGTTGCTGACCTTGCCTTGCGACGCCAGCAGGCGGGCCATCTCGGTGAAGACCTCTTCCTTACGCGTCGCTTTCAAATCGAGGTTGATCAGATGTTCATTGATCAAGGTGGTGATCATGGCGCTCTCCCCGCTTCCGGTGACGGAAGCTATGCGTGAGTACGTATCGACGTACTGGATAAAAATGACCTGATCATTATCGCGGCTCGCCCGCACCCTCCCTATCGGACAAATGTGCTAATCACTGGATTTTTGTGCGCAGTAAAACGCGATGTGATGAAGATCCCGTTTTCAGGCAGGACTCACCATTTTCAGGCCATTGCTGGTTTTTTCTTTAAAAACAAATAAATGGATTGTGGCTGGCCTCGCAACCAGGTTTGTAATGTGTCATATCAATAAATTAATCACCAGCAGGATCTGGATTTATATGTGGTTTTAAGGCGTTATCAGATGTGACCTTTCTCACAAAAAGTCGCAGTTTCGTCGGGCGGATTAGGATTTTTATGCGCCTGATGGCGGAGGCCAATCGCATTGGCTGGGCGAGCGCAGAGGGGCGTTGTTTGGGAAGAAAGTGTGGTGGCAAGAGAGGGATGGCTGAAAAGAGAGAGGTGATAACGCGAACGTTCGAATACGCTCCGCTATTCGAACCTACGGATTACACAATATGCGCCACCGACTCCAGCCAGTGGGGAACTTGTTGCCGATACCACTCCAGATATTGCTGTGCCTGCGGCTTCTCCCTTCTGGTCAGCAGATTGGTGACTTCAATAATCAGCCAGCACTTGGCCATGACGAGATGGCGCAGCAACCGGTCGCCAGAGAGCAGCGAGCTGTGGTGCAGATAGCGTTCAATGATGGTTTCATACTCAGCCAGCGAACCCATCCGCGGCACCAGCGGGGCCAGATCGATGGCTGGGCTGCCATAACCAAATCGCTCCCAGTCAAACAACACCAGCTCACCATTGTCGCGGGTGCCCCAGTTGCCCTCGTTGCTATCTCCCGAAATCAGGTATGACTCCTCGAATAGTTCGTGGCCAACTTGCTGGATATGGCGGATCTTCTCGTTTACCGCTTCCGGCAGGCAGAGTACAGAGAGCGCCTCGTTGGTGTCGGCGAGCGACCAGCTGTGAGTTTTCATCGCAAAGTCGGGCTGATAGTTGGCGTTATGCAGGCAGGCCAGCTGAGCAAAGGTCTGTTCGTTGTGGTGCAGCTGCGTGAGCGTGACCGGATGAGGGATCTGCTCAAGGAACAGGGTCTCCCCTTCGACCTTGAGCAGGGTAGGAGTGTTGAGCCCGCTCAAATGTAGTGCGGCGCGTTGGTAGAAATGGCGCTCGACAGGCGATGCGCCGCTTTTTCTGATACAGGGTTTGCCATCCAGCAGCTGGAGATTTACCGAAGCGCCCCCCATTTTCGCCAACTCCTGTTGCGTCATCCTCTACCCCGTTAGCTATGAGTGGTCAGGTGCGTGAGATAGCTACTTACCTCTGCCCGAGTCGTGAAACGGTGCTTGTCGTTTGGGAATCGTTCAAACAGCTCGCGATGGAATTGGCGGGAGCTTTTACCGGCTCGCTGCCCATATTCAGATGCCCACACCAGCAGTTGTTGAAAGCTCTCTTCGGCTGCTACGGCATCCCGTTGCCTGGCACTTTGTGATCCGCGCGATAGCAGTGAATCACGGCATACCGACCAGTCGAGATCCAGAAAAAGCAGGGTATCGGCGGCATCAAGCAGTTGCTCGGCCAGGGCGCCAAATACCCCTTCGACCACCCATGAGGGCTCTTGAGCAAGTGTTTGGATGGCATGGTCAATCTCATGCTGGGGCCGTTTTTGGTTAAAGCCGCCCGGCTGCCAGACAATGGGGTCCAGATTGACCTCGCGGATAGTTAACTGTTCAGCCAATCGAGCCGCTAACCAGCTCTTGCCCGATCCCGAGTTGCCAATAATCAGAATACGTTTCATCTATGAGTGCTCTTTTCTGGAACATCTCGTATGTTGGGCCAAACATCGTAGGTTGGAGCTGAACGAAGTGAAGCCCAACGTTTACCGCGACAATATCTTAATTGCTTACATCGACTTCAATCGCCCTTGGAAATGGCGGTAAACATCATCGTTATTAAAGCCATCCACATTCTGGCTGGAGAAAATAAGCGGGGTGACGCCTTGTGCCAGCGCCAGTTTCTGCGCTTCGACTACCAGCGTATTGATCAGCACCATGCCGGAGATGGAGGAGAAGGCGCCGGTGACCCGATCATTGACTTCGCACAGGCCATCGCCCGGCGGCACGCAGTTATCCAGTACCAGATCGGCCAGCTCCATCAGTTTCTGGCCAGAAGGGTGACGACTCGGGTTTTGCTCCGATTGCGCCACCGAGGTAATAGCGATCACCTTGTGGCCGCGTGCTCTGGCAAGCTGGGCCCACTCGATGGGCAGGGCGTTGCGCCCCGAATTGGAGATGACCACCATCAGATCCCCCGGCGCAATCGGCTGCTCCTCCCACAGGATGGCGGCAAGCCCCGGCAGCTTCTCCAGCGCCGAGCTGCGCAGGGCACCATCGGCGGTGGTGACGGTGGAGTCGAGCACGGCGTTGATATTGCCAAGGCCACCAGCACGGATAAACCCCTCCAGCCCGACCATATGGGAGTGTCCGGTGCCCAACATATGGATCATCTTGTTGTGGACGATGGCCTCGCTAAACCAGTGAGCCGCCTGCCGGATCCCGGCTTCGTTCTGGCTGACCATGGTAGCGATGCGCGCTTGCAGTTTTTCGACGTACTCAAACATAGCTTCGGGATCCTTTTCTGTTGCCGGAGAGGGGAACCTCATCCTGTGAACGGGTTCTATTGGGTGACTCTTAAGATCCGCTGCGATTTATCAACCTGCTTGTTTAATTCTTTGAGCTTGTTAAGAGAGATTTGGTATTGACCATTTGAGGGCAGGGGCTTCCCGTCAAACTGCTGCCATACCAAGTTTCCCGGGCCATTAAAAATCTCTTCGAATGTGCCGTTGGGAAGAATTTTGATGGCGATGGTGTGTTCTGGCTGGCTGCGGAAGGCGACTGATTTTGCCTGCGTGGCTTTGATTTCAACTTGCAGCCCGGATGGAGATAAAGCGTCATATCCCTTGTTTGATGCATTCATCAATTCTAACCCGTAAGCATCTGCAACCAGACATTCGCCAATACTGCCGACCATATGGCCATCGGGCGTAAAGTGTCGTCCCGGAAACATTTCTTCAAGCTCCTCTACTGTCGAGTAGAGCTGTTGTACCAATCTCTGGAATTGCTTGTGATCGATCATGTTTTTTACCGCTTTGATTGTTCAGTTTTGTCGGTCGGATTGTCGAAGCGTAATTGGACGGTCACGAGGAAATTATCGCTACATCCCATTTCTTGCTGGCACGCTACCGCCCCTGGACGACAGCCTCCACTCTGCTGCTGTTAACCGGCGATGTGGCGGGAGGGGATGGCACTATGGTGGCCAGAGCGATCTCGGCAACGTCCCTCCCAATCCCGGTTGCCAAGTGAGCCATGGTAATCAAGGTGGGGGCGATGCAAAACCGGCAGCAGGTAAAAACCTGCCAAGGATCAACAAACTACTTGCTTGATGGCGGGAGTTTATTCGGTTGGTTGTGTGACGGATGACAGACTGTAGCCATCAATACTCCAGAAACTTCTCTCCGCAGCGTTCGCAAATTAGATGTTTTACATGGGTGGTCTGGTAGGCCAGTGTTTCACCAAACGCCCAGTTGGTGATGCTGCTGGAAGTAAAGGCTTGCCAGAAGGCTTTGCGCGGATCCTTGGGCATGATGTCCTGGCTGTGATCGCGGGCGACCAGCACCACGATATGGCGGGTTCGTTCCCTGCATTTGTCACAGCGATGGATTTCACTCGGCGGGTTCTGGTCGTGCGGGTGGCTCATACATGGGCTCGTGAAGTGAGGCTGGCGCCCATCATATTCCTCTTCACTTGGCTCTCAATCTCTCTGATCGAGGGCGTGTGCCGGTTGTGAACAGGATCACCTTTTGTGGCGTGACACAGACTTGGCCGTGGTGGCAGCCTTTGCGACGTGCTTGTGAGAGGGTATGCCCATGCTGGCCAATACCCGGGCGGCGTTCTCTTCACAGGGCATCTCGTCGGGTTTGGACTCCACCAGCCGGATCAGGGTCTGCAACTGCTGCTTGCTGTGGGCAAGCCTGGCCTCCAGCGCCTCTATGTCGTTCACTTTGGCCTTGAGTGCCGCCAGCAGCGGGGCATGTTGCCAGGTGCTGATATCCGCCGGTACCAGCTGCTTGATCTCGTCGAGGGAGAAGCCTGCCTGCTGTGCCTGGCTGATGATGGTCAGCAACGGCACTGTCTCGGGCGGGTAGTCGCGATAGCCGTTGGCCCCCCGTTGCACCTTGTTGAGCAGGCCCCTGGTTTCGTAAAAGCGGATAGCCGATGCCGTCATGCCGGTCTGTCTGGCCAGTTCACCGATCTTCATCTTGCCTCCTGGGCTGCGGGTTGATGGCCCCTGACGTTAAGGCTGAGGGGCGGGTGCCGGGAGATTCTAGGGTTAAAGCCCGCTTGAATGTCAACGGCTCCGAGCAAGGGGAGGAGCCTTTTCTTGGTCGTAGCGGCATCTCGACAAAGGGCTTGACCTTCAAGTCAGCTTCAAACTTATGGTGGGGCCCTCACTACCGAGGAGATCGCCATGAACCCATTTACTCCCCTGACCCTGCCCAATGGCAGCCAGCTTATCAACCGTCTCGCCAAGGCAGCCATGGAAGAGAACATGGCTGACCGTGACCATGCCCCCTCCGAGGCGCTGATCCGCCTCTATCGCACCTGGGCAGAGGGCGGCGCTGGTCTTATCATCACTGGCAATGTGATGGTGGATGGGCACGCCATGACGGGAGCGGGGGGCGTGGTGCTCGACACCCCGGCGCTATCCCCACAGCTGGTCGGGCGTTTCAGGGCCTGGGCCGAAGCGGCCAAAAGCGGGGGCGCCCAGATCTGGATGCAGATCAACCACCCCGGTCGCCAGATGCCGGCGGCGCTGGGGCAACCTACCCTAGCACCTTCTGCCGTGCCCATGGCGCTCGGCAGTTTCTCCAAACAGTTCTCACCGCCCAGGGCCATGAGCGAAGCCGACATTGCCGAGGTAAAAGCACGCTTTATCAATACGGCGCTGTTGGCACAGCGTCTCGGCTTTGACGGAGTGCAGATCCACGCTGCGCACGGTTATCTGCTAAGCCAGTTCCTCTCGCCGCTCACCAACCAGCGCCGCGATCGTTGGGGCGGCAGCCTTGAGAATCGTGCCCGCTTGCTGCTGGAGATAGTGCAGGGGATCCGTGAGCAGGTGGGGGAGCGCTTCTCACTGTCGGTCAAACTCAACTCCGCCGACGTTCAGCGTGGCGGCTTCAGTACCGAAGATGCCAGAGCGGTGGTCGACATGCTCAACCCGCTCGGGGTGGATCTGGTGGAGCTCTCCGGTGGCAGTTACGAGGCGCCCGCCATGCACGGCCAGGCCCGCGATGGCCGCACTCTGGCGCGGGAAGCCTATTTTCTGACGTTTGCCGAAGAGATAGTGAGTGCCGCTCATATGCCCGTGATGGTGACCGGGGGGATCCGCCGTTATCCGGTGGTGGAACAAGTGCTCGGCAGCGGAGTGGCGGTCGTTGGCATGGCCACCGCGCTTGCCATCGCCCCGGATCTGCCTGCCAGATGGCGCCGTGAGCAGGCGGCAAGCGCCGAGCTCAGACCCATCTCCTGGAGCAACAAGGTGTTGGCTTCGGTAGGCTATATGGCGATGGTGAAATACCAGCTGCGGCGGCTGGGCCGAGGTCAGCCGAGCCACCCCAAGGTTGCACCATCGCTGGCGCTGGCTTGCCAGCAGTGGCAAACCCTGCTTGGCAACGCCCGCTATCGGCGCTGGATCAAGGCGCAGGAAAAGTGAAGAGAGGGCGGTTCGCAGGCGGGCGAGCTCGGGCTGCCCAGCCAGTTTAGGCTGATTCTCGCTTTTGCAGATTGGGGGTGATGATATGGCGGTTGGGGGCAAGCTCGGGTTGCTGCATCCGGGTCAGCAGCCGCCTTGCCGCCTGACGGCCGATTTCGCGGGCCGGTGAGCTGACAAAGGTAAGGGCGGGGGAGGTGAGTTCGGCCTCCGCCACATCGTCAAAACCGAGCAGGGCCACTTGCTGGCCGATGTAGTTGTCCTTGCCCACGGTGCGGCCGCTCGCCTCGACGCCATAGATGGCGCCGAGCGCCACCTCGGGGTAGTGGCAGAGCACGGCGGTCACCTTGGGGTGCTGGTGCAGCAGCTGGGCGATGGTGTCGGCTGCGCTGCGCTGGGTGCGCTCGCACTCCAGTACCCACTCCGGTTTGAAGGGCAGGCCATATTGCAACAGGCTGGCGCAGTAGCCGCCGATCCGCTCGGCACGGGTGAGGGAGTCGGCCCGCCCGCCGACATAGGCGATATGGCGGTGGCCCTGCTCGATAAGGTAGGTGGTGGCCTGCTTGGCGGCGTGGGTGTTGTCGGGGCCGATAAAGTCCACATCATCCCGATAGTAGGAGCGGGCGGCGCACACCACCGGCAGCTCGGAATCGAGCAGGGTCTCCAGGGTTTTGGCCGCCGCGCCGCGCACCGGATTGAAGATGATGCCCGCCACCCCTTGCCGTGACAGGGAGTGGATGTTCTGCTGCAGCCGCTCCGGGCTGTGGCCGCACTGGGTCAGAAACAGCAGATAACCCTGCTGCTCCAGCACCTCGCTCACCCCGGCGGTCACCTCGGTATAGAAGGGGTCGGTGATGTCGCGCAGGATCAGCCCCACCAGATTGGATTGCTGGCTGCGCAGGTTGGCGGCGGCGCTGTTGGGCACGTAGTCGAGCTCTTTGATCGCCTGCTGCACCCGCTCGGCGGTGGCCGGCGAGATGCGCCCCTTGCCGTTGAGCACCATGGAGACGGTAGTGACCGACACTCCCGCCCGCTGGGCGACATCGGTGATCTTGGTGGCTTTGGCAGAGAGGGATTTGGGCGACATAGGGCGAACGGACGACGGACAGTTGAAAGCGAGGCCCCAGCATACCTGCTCAGATGCTCAAGTGAAACGTTACATCACCATCTGGCCGATCCGGCTCACAAATTTGGCACCTGCTGCCAGCCAGCCCCCTTATTCTGTGATCCTGTCGGCACTTGTAAGTTGATAAAACGTTTTATCATCCAGCAAAACCTGATGCTGACCCGCGCCTCTGCGTCGAGATTGCTTCGAGCAGCCACGGGGAAAGCCGCAGATATTGCTGTCTATTCACAAGGAGCCGTTTCATGGCCAAGTCTCAAGCCAAATCCACCATCTGGGAGTTCCTGCAGAGCCTCGGCAAGACCTTTATGTTGCCGGTCGCCCTGCTGGCCTTCTCGGGCATCCTGCTCGGTGTCGGTAGCTCGCTCACCAGCGATGCGGTCAAGCAGAGCATGCCCTTCCTCGACAATACCGTGCTGCAACTGCTGTTCCTCTGGATGACCAAGGTGGGGCTGGTGGCCTTTATCTACCTGCCGGTGATGTTTGCGGTGGCCATTCCGCTCGGGCTGGCGCGAGAAGAGAAGGGGGTCGCGGCCTTTGCCGGTTTCGTCGGCTATGCGGCGCTCAACCTCTCCATCAACTTCTACCTGACCGTGGCCAACGTCATCGGTGACGCGGCGGCGGAGAAGGCCTACGGGGTGAAATCGATCCTCGGCATCAGCTCCATTGACACCGGTATTCTGGGGGCCATCATCGTCGGGGTGATCGTCGCCAAACTGCACGCCCGTTTCTACACCTACAAGATGCCCGATGCGCTCGCCTTCTTCGGCGGTGCCCGCTTCGTGCCCATCATCACTGTATTGGTGCTGGGTGTAGTAGGTCTAGTCGTGCCGTTCGCCTGGCCCTGGTTTGCTGCCGGCATCAACGGCATCGGGGCGCTCATCTCCCACGCTGGTCCCTTCGGCCCCTTCCTGTTCGGTACCGGTGAGCGCCTGCTGCTGCCGCTCGGCCTGCACCATATTCTGGTGGCGCTGATCCGCTTTACCGAAGCGGGCGGCACCCAGCTGGTATGCGGTCACGAGGTGAGCGGCGCACTCAATATCTTCTACGCCGAGCTCTCCTGCGCTGATACCAGCGGCTTCTCGGTCTCTGCCACCTCCTTCCTCTCTCAGGGCAAGATGCCAGCCTTCCTCGGCGGTCTGCCGGGCGCGGCGCTCGCCATGTATCACTGCGCTCGCCCGGAAAATCGCGGCAAGATCAAGGCGCTGCTGGTCTCCGGCGTGGTGGCCTGCGTCATCGGCGGCATCACCGAGCCGCTCGAGTTCCTGTTCCTGTTCGTGGCACCGGTGCTCTACGTCATTCACGCCATCCTGACCGGTCTGGGCTTTATGACCATGGGGCTGCTTGGCGTCACCATCGGCAACACTGACGGCAACCTCATCGATTTTCTGGTGTTCGGCGTGCTGCAAGGCACCGCTACCAAGTGGTATCTGGTGCCGGTCGCGGCCGCCATCTGGTTTGCCATCTACTACAGCGTGTTCCGCTTCGCCATCGTGCGCTTTAACCTGAAAACCCCCGGCCGCGAAATCGAAACCAGCGAGACGGCCCAGCCCGCAGGCAAGAAGGCCGGCAACAGCGGTTACAACGGTGAAATCATCCTTAACGCCCTGGGCGGCGCCGATAACATTCTGGCGCTCGATAACTGCATCACCCGCCTGCGGATGTCGGTGCAGGACATGAGCCGGGTCGATGACAAGGTACTGAAAGCAAACGGCGCCATCGGGGTGATCAAGCTCGACGAGCACAACCTGCAGGTGGTGATTGGGCCCCAGGTCCATCTGGTGAAAAACCAACTGCAGAGCCTGATGGGGGCCTGAACCGGCCAATAAGATCCGAACGGGGGGCGCAAGCCCCCCTTGTTTGCCTCTCCCAATATGTCTCCTGTTTATGGAGGGAGAAACTTCATGCACGATATTTATGACTTCGACCGTGTGGTCGACCGCCACGGCACCTACTGCACCCAGTGGGACTATGTGGCCGACCGTTTTGGCTATGCCGATCTGCTCCCCTTTACCATCTCCGATATGGATTTCGAGACCGCCCCCTGCATTCGCCAGACGTTGGCAACCCGCCTTGAGCACGGGGTATTTGGCTACAGCCGCTGGAATCACGACGACTTCAAGGGGGCGGTGAGCGACTGGTTTGCCCACCGCTACGGCGCGACCCTCGATCCCGAGACGCTGGTCTACGGCCCTTCGGTCATCTATGTGATTGCCCAGCTGGTGAGCCTCTGGTCGGCGCCGGGAGAGGGGGTGCTGGTGCATACCCCCGCCTACGATGCCTTCGGCAATATGCTGGCCGCCAACGACAGGGTGCTGCTGCCCTGTCCGCTCAAAAAAGAGCTGGGGAGTTACCAGATCGACTGGCAATGTTTCGAGCAGCAAGCCGCTCGTCCCGATTGCCGGATTTTGCTGCTCTGCAGCCCCCACAACCCCACCGGCCGGGTCTGGACGCGGGATGAACTTTGCCGGATGGCCGCCATCTGCCAGCGTCACGGGGTCAAGGTCATCTCGGACGACATCCATATGGATGTGAGCTTTGCCCGCTACCTGCCGTGGAGCGAGGTAGCGCCGGACGATCACTGGGCGCTGGTGAGCTCGGGCTCCAAATCCTTCAATATTCCCGCCCTTGGCGGAGCCTACGCCTTTATCGCTAACGCCGAGGCGCGCGCCGCCTATCTGCAGCGGCTCAAGGCGGCCCATGGCCTCTCATCGCCGCCCATTCTCGGGGTGCTAGCCCATATCAGCGCCTATCGGGACGGCGCTGGCTGGCTCGATGCGCTCAAATCCTACCTGCACGGCAATCTCGCCCATGTGGCGGCGCGGCTCAACGCGGTTTTCCCCGCCATCGACTATCGGGTGCCCGAGGGAACCTATCTCGCCTGGATTGACCTGCGCGGTCTTGGCATCGACTCCACCAAACGGATGGATGCGCTGCAAACCGTGCTGGTGGAGAAATACCGGGTCGCCATCATGCGCGGCGACACCTACGGCCCGGAAGGCACAGGTTATATCCGCCTCAACGTCGGCTGTCCGCGCTCGAAGGTTGACCAAGGACTCGACGCTCTTATCAGCGCGCTGGGGGAGCTGGTGTAGAGCAAATCCATTCAACATGAGAAACATAACGGGGCCATCAGTGATGGCCCCGTTATGTGGGGAAATATAAAAAACCGCCCCGGATTTACGGGGCGGTTTTTTTATTTAGCGATACCGAGATGAGTCGTGGACGACACAAGGGCTCAGCGATAGCGGCCACGTACGGAGCTGCTGGCGCGGCCGGCCATCTTGATCAGGCTCTGGCGGGTGTGCAGGTGGCAGAGCGCGACGCCGAGGGCATCTGCTGCATCCGCCTGCGGGGTGGCGGAGAGTTTCAGCAGATGGGTCACCATATGCTGCACCTGCTCCTTGGCGGCGCCGCCAGTGCCCACCACTGCCTGCTTGATCTGGGTGGCAGAGTATTCGCTCACCGGCAGATAGGCGTTGACCGCGGCGACGATGGCGCTGCCCCGGGCCTGTCCCAGTTTCAGGGCCGAGTCGGCGTTGCGGGCCATAAAGACCCGCTCGATGGCAAACTCGGTGGGCTTGAACTGGGTGATGATCTCGCATACCCCGTCATAAACCTGCTTGAGGCGCTCCGGCAGCTCGCCGCAATCGGTGCGGATGCAGCCAGAGCCCAAGTATTCGGCCTTGCCGCCCACGACCCGGATAACCCCGTATCCGGTGATCCGCGAACCCGGATCGATGCCCAAAATAATGCTCATGGGTGTTGATTGCTCTAAACGCGAGTGATGGCCGCCAAGATAGCAAACTGTGGCCCGTTTGGCTGTATGTCCCGGGTCAAGCGGGCAAAGATTGGCCAGCTTGACCCGGGCGTGGCTACCCCTTGAACAGCGCTATGGTGTCGCCATCCTGCAGGCTGCCTGCGCCACGCACCACCACCCGATCCCCCTGCTTGAGGGAGCCGCTCACCGCCACCTGCTGGCTGTCGCCAAACAGCACGGTGACCGGCACCCGATTCACCTTGAGCGCCTTGCCGCTTCGCGCCACCTGATAGACCACGCTGCCATCGGTGCCGAGCACCAGAGCGTCACGGGGCAGCAGCATGCTCTGCTGATCCCCCAGTGGCAGGGCAACCCGTACCGGCGAACCGATGATGAAGTTGCCCGCTTCCGGTTTGAGGCGCAGCTCGATGAGGCGCGATTTGGGATCGGCGCTGGCGGCCCGCTGGTAATAGACGCCGTGACCGCTCAACTGCTCCCCCTCCACCCGCAGCCGGGTTTGCGGCGCCAGCTGCTGGGCCCAGAGAATGGGGGCCTGCAGGCGGATATCCGGCTGATCCGGGTTGACCAGCTCCAGCGCCTGCTCGCCCGCGTCCACATGCTCGCCGGGTTGGATGAAGTGGTTGTTCACCACCCCGTCGAACGGGGCATAGATGTGGCTGCGGCGCAGCTGTTCTTCAATCTGGTTTACCTGTATGGCGGCCAGTCGCTCGGCCAGCGCGGCCTGCTCCACATCGTAACTGGCCTTGTCGTACTGGCTCTGGGAGGCGCTCTTTTGCTGGTGCAGCCGGGTGATCCGCTGGGATTCGGCGCGGGCGAAGCGCAGGTTGCTCTGCCATTTCGCCTGCTCGGCGCGAGCCTGCTCCAGCGAGAGGCGCAGTGCTGCGCTGTCGAGGCGCAGAAGCTCGTCCCCTTTTTTGACCCGGCTGCCAAATTCGGCGATCCACTCCACCCGGCCGCTCACTTCGGCGCTGAGCGCCGCTTGCTGGCGACTCGCCACCGTGCCGCTGACCCAGATATTGGCGGCCGCATCCCCTTGGGTCACATCCGCCAGGGTCACCATCTTGCCCTGATCGGCCAATACCGGTAGCGCACTGCCTGCTATCAGCACAGCGCCAGCCAACATTCGGGTAATCATATGTGTCATCGATGAGCTCCTTGCTCAGGCCCGCTGGCGCAGGGGTTGTGGGATCGCCACCTGCTCCCCGAGACGCAGGAAGGCAGGCAACAGGATCAGGGTAAACAGAGTGCTGCAGCTCATGCCGCCAACAATGACGGTGGCGAGCCCGCGGTAAATTTCGCTCCCCTCGCTCGGGCTCAGCATCAGCGGCAGCATGCCGAAGATGCTGGTGAGACTGGTCATGGCGATGGGACGCATCCGGCTTTGCAGGGCATCGGCCACCGCCAGCTGGCGGCTCATGCCGTCCCGCTCGGCGGTGCGGGTCTGATGCACCAGCAGGATGGCGTTGTTGACCACCAGTCCCAGCAGGATGACAAAGCCGATGATGGTGAGCAGGTCCATCGGCAGCGGCACCAGCAGCCCGCTCAGTTGCAGCGCCAGCACGCCGCCAACCGAGGCAAGGGGCAGGGTGAGCAGCACCAGCAGGGCATCCTTGATGGAGGCAAATACTCCCCACAGCAGCACCAGCAGGATCACCACGGCGAACAGGAAGATGGTCCCCAGATTGTCGAGCGCCTGTTGCAGGCTGTCGGCATTGCCGGCAATGCGCAGCTCGCCACCGGCGGGCAGCAGGGGGCGGATGGCGGCAAAACTGCGGTTTTTCAGGGTGTCGATCACCTGCTCCATGGTCATGCCCGCCGGGGGCGCTATCTGCAGGCTGATGCTGCGCCGCCCATCGGCCCGGAAGATACTGGCCGGGCCCATGTCGTGCTCCACCCGTAGCAGCTCGCCAAGGGGAACGATGCGCCCGGAGGGGGTGGCCAGCGGCACTGCCTTCAGTTCATCCGGATTGGCGGAGCTCTGCCCCATCAGCATGATGTCGAGCCGATCCTCGCCGTCGAAATACTCGCCAACCCGCAAGCCGTCGCCAAAGGTCTGGATGATGGTGGGCAGGGGCGTGCGATCCCAGCCCACTTCGGCGAGGCGCCGATCTTGCGGCACCAGTTTGAGCTCGGGGGCGGTGAAGTCGAGACTCGGCTCGGGCCGGATCTGTGCTCCCGGCAAGTCCTTGCTGAGGATCCCCATGCTGGCACGGGCCGCCTGATAGAGCTCGGGCAGGTTGCCTCCCTGCAGCAGCAGGGAGACGCCGTTCTCGCTGTCAAAGCCGCCAAACAGCGACCCCTGACCGCCGAACACCCGGGTGTCGGGAATACCCACCAGCAGCTGTTTCATCAACAGGCTCTCCAGCTCCTTGATGCGGGTCTCGTCCTTGGGGCGCACGCCAATCTGGGCGCCCCCCGGGTAGCGCAAGATGTAGTAGTTCTTGAGGGCAGGCTCTTTCTCCCCCTTCATGTAGGGGGCGAGGCGGGCGATCAGGGTATCGATCACCTCTTCGCGCTGCGCCTTGAGGTTGACCCCTGGGGTGAAGTTCATCCAGACATCCACCGCGTCCCGTTTCACGTCCGGCAGATAGTCCATCTTGGGCAGCAGCGCCCAGGTGGCAAGTGCCGGCAGACTCATCATCAGGGTAATGACCGCCCAGCGCTGGCGTGAGGTCGAGGTCCAGCGGATCACATGACGGGTAGTGCGCTGCCACAGCGACTCATAGGGATCGGTCAGTGTTTCATGTCCCATCCAGCGCGCCGCCACCGCAGGCAGCACGATGACGGCGACCAGCATGGAGACCGTCACGGCGCAGGCGATGGTCAGCGCCAGATCGGCAAACAGTTGCCCCTCCACATCGTTGAGCAGCAGCACCGGCAGGAAGATGGCAACCGTGGTGAGGGTGGAGGCGACCAGCGCCGTCCACACCTGACGGGTGCCTTCGAGCGCCGCCTCCGCCTTGCTCAAATCCCCCCGCTCGTGGCGCCGGTAGATGCTCTCCAGCACCACGATGGCGGCGTCGAGCACCATGCCGACGGCAAAGGCGATGCCCGCCAGCGAGATGATGTTGAGGGTGCGATCCATCACCTTGAGCAGGCAGAAGGTGAGCATGATGCTGATGGGGATGGCGAGGGCAATCATCAGGGTCGCCTTGAGCTGGCGCAGGAAGAGCCAGAGGATGGCACAGGAGAGCAGCACCCCGAGCCCCAGGTTGGCGGTGACCATGCTGACGGCGCGATTGATGTAGAGGGAGGCATCGAACGACTGCTCCATGTGCAGCCCGACCGGCTCCAGCACCTCGCGGTTGAGCTCGTTCACCCGGGCCTTGATCGCCTCAAGGGAGGCCAGGGCATTGGCACCGCTCTCCTTGAAGATCTGGGCGGCGATGGCGGTATTGCCGTTCTGGATCCGCAGCACCGGGTTCTCTTCCCTGGCCACCCTTACCTCCGCCACATCCCGCAGATAGATGGGCAGGCCATTGCGCCAGTCCACCACCTTGTCCCCCAGCGTCTCGACGTCGTAACGACCGGCGAAGCGCAGCTTGTACTCCCAGCGACCGATGTCGAGGGTACCGGCCGACACGTCCCAGCCGGTGGTGGCGCGGCTGGCCAGCACCGGGATCTCCACCCCCAGCTCGGCGGCGCGATAGGGGTCGAAGCGGATCTGGATCTGGCGCTCGTTGATCCCCTCGACTGCGACCGTCGAGACCCCTTCGATGCGCTCCAGCTCGGGTTTGACCCGCGCCTCGATAAGCGCCTGATGATCATCGATCACTCCCTTGGCGCCGGGCAGCTGCTGGATGAAGAAGAAGGTGAGGGTATCGTTGCTGCTGTAGTTGTTGACGTAGGGGCCGCCGATCTTGTCCGGCAATCCCGAAACCCGGTTCAGTCGCGAAATCACGTCGAGTTGGGCCCGCTGCATGTCGGTGCCGAGGACAAACTCCATGTCGATTTCGGTAAAGCCGGGATAGCTGTTGCTGACAAGGCTCTTGAGCCCCTGAACCCCCTGCATCTCCTGCTCGATGGGGTCGGTGATCTCCGACTCCATCTCTTGGGGCGAGGCGGAACGCCAGCTCACCGAGATGTTGAGGTGTGGACGGTCGATGTCGGGGAACAGCTGGATCGGCAGTCCCCGGATGCTGAGCAGGCCCAGCAGGAAAATCAGCACGATCGAGACCGCCACCCAGATGGGGCGTTCGATCGCCGTTTTGGCGAGGTTCATTCACTCTTCCTGAGTTGTTGTTATCGGCCATTCCGCTGGCCTTGCTTCCAAAGCCCCTGCAACAGGGACTCAAGCATTTAACTGGAATTCTCCTTGCTTGTAAATGCATGGTTAACAAACAAAAAAACCGGCCACGAGGGCCGGTTTGGGGCAGGTTTGCAAGGGGATCAGGCGGCGTGCTCGACCTTGTTTGGCTGCTTGTTTGCTTGCTGGGAGAAGCCTTCCAGCTCGCCCGGGGCGAAGTTGTCTACCTGAATCGCTTCGTAGCGCAGGGCATCGGCGGCCAGCAGTTTGTCCGCTTCGTCCTTGCTCAGGATGGAACCGGCCAGTGCGGCGGCAACCAGCTCCGGCAGCGCCAGTTTGCGGGGCAGTTTGCCCTCTTTCTGGGCCTGCACCAGCTTCTTCTCGTAGGGCTGCACAGCGACCATGGCCTGGAAGGCGCGCTCCATCAGGCCGACCGGATCCGCATCGTCCTTGCCCACATAGCAGAGGGCGGTCAGACGGTCGCGGAACTCGCCCGGCTTCATCATGGCCAGACAGATGGCGTGGCAGCGATCGTCGGCCGGCATCTTGTAACCCACGCCGAACGGGAACACCACGCGCTTGAGCACGGCACCCACCACCTTGTTCGGGAAGTTCTGGAAGAAGCCCTCGAACGCCTTGCCAATCAGGTAGAGGTTGCGCTCCACCGCGTACTGCACGAACGGCAGATCGGAGACCATGCGGCCCTGATCCTCGTAGTGCTTGAGGGTGGCGGAGGCCAGGTAGAGGTGGCTCAGCACGTCACCCAGACGAGCGGAGATCATCTCCTTGCGCTTGAGATCGCCACCCAACATCAGCATGGAGACGTCGGCGCACAGCGCCAGCCCTTTACTCATGCGAGAGAGCTGCTTGTAGTAGCGGGCAGTTTCGCCAGCCACCGGCGCGCTGTTGAACTGGCCCAGGGTCAGCCCCTGAAACAGGGAACCGAAGAAGTTGCCGGCACCAAAGGCGATGTGCTTCAGCAACAGGGCGTCAAACTTCTCGAGACCGCGCTCCACATCGGTATCGGCCGCCGCTTCCAGCTCGGCAAACACGTACGGGTGGCAGCGGGTGGCACCTTGCCCGAAGATCATCAGGTTGCGGGTCAGGATGTTGGCCCCTTCCACCGTGATGGCGACCGGAATCCCCATGTAGGCGTAGCCGGTGTAGTTTTTCGGGCCCAGCTGGATGGCTCGACCGGCGTGGATGTCCATGGAGTCATCCATGATCTGGCGCGCCATTTCGGTCATGTGGTACTTGGAAATCGCGGTGACGATGGCCGGTGCCTGACCCAAGTCCAGGGAGCCGGCGGTCATGCGACGGGCCCCTTCGAGCTGATAGGTGAGGCCGCCGATACGGGCCAGCGCCTCTTGAACACCTTCAAACTTGCCGATGGACATGCCGAACTGCTTGCGCACATAGGAGTAGGCGCCCACGGTACGGCTCGCCATGTGACCGCAAGCGGTGCCCAGAGCAGGCAGCGAGATGCCGCGACCGGCGGAGAGGCACTCCACCAGCATGCGCCAGCCACGGCCGGCGTAATCCGGGCCGCCGATGATCCAGTCGAGCGGAATGAACACATCCTTGCCGAAGGTCGGACCGTTCAGGAACGCCAGCCCCATGGGGTAGTGACGATCGCCGACCCGCACGCCCGGGTGGCTGGTGGGGATAAGCGCGCAAGTGATACCCAGCTCTTCCTTGTCACCCAGCAGTTTTTCCGGGTCATAGAGTTTGAACGCCAGCCCCAGCACGGTGGCGCGCGGGGCCAGGGTGATGTAGCGCTTGTTCCAGTTGAGGCGAATACCCAGCACCTCTTCCCCCTTGTGCATCCCCTTGCAGACGATCCCCTTGTCAGGAATGGCGCCGGCATCGGAGCCCGCTTCCGGCCCGGTCAGGGCGAAGCAGGGCACCTCTTTGCCATTGGCCAGCCCCGGCAGCCAGAAGTCCTTCTGGGCCTGGGTGCCGTAGTGCATCAGCAGCTCGCCCGGGCCAAGGGAGTTCGGCACCATGACGGTGACTGCCACGCTCAGGCTCTTGGTCGCAATGCGGGTGACGATGGTGGAGTTGGCGATTGCCGAGAATTCACGGCCGCCATAGGATTTCGGGATGATCAGGGAGAAGAAACCTTCCTTCTTCAGATAGTCCCAGACCGGCTCCGGCAGGTCTTTGGTCTCGTTGACGATCTTGAAGTCGTCGACCATGGCGAGCAGGGTTTCGACCTGGTTGTCGATGAAGGCCTGCTCCTCGGCGGTCAGCTCGGCTTTACCGTAGCCGTGCAGTTTTTTCCAGTCGGGGTTGCCGCGAAACAGCTCCCCATCCCACCAGACGGAGCCGGCTTCCATGGCCTCCCGCTCGGTGGCCGACAAAGGCGGCAGTATCTTCTTGAAGATGCCGAACACCGGGCGGGTGACCACCTTTTTACGGATGGAGGGCACGCCGAGCACGACGGCTATCGCCAGCACCAGCAGGATAAGCAATGTGATCATACTCAAGTTCCTTCTATTTCACTGTTTCCGTTGATTTATTGTTGGTTGTTACACGGCCAGGGAGAGCCTGGTCGACTCCACGGGCGCCCCGACACCGGACGCCAGATAAGGAATGACGTTGCGTACCAGCCCCTCCACATCGAGCTGCTGGCCGAAATCGGCCTGGGCGATGTCGCGCAGCGCATCGGCCGAGGCCATGGTGAAGACGACGGTGCCCAGGGTGAAGTGCAGCCGCCAGAACAGATCCGCCGGCGACAAGGCCGGATTGGCCTTGGAGATGGCCTGGGTGATCCGCTGCAAAATGGGGCCATAGTGGGCGGTGATAAAGCGGCGCAGGTGGCCCTGGCTGTCGATATAGCCGCGCCCAAGCAGCTGCATGAAGATGGCCGGGCCGTTGGCCCGCACCGAGGATAGCTTCATCAGCGGCTCGACGAAGCTTTCAAAGAGTTGCAGCAGGGTCAGCTGCTCCTGCTCCATCAGCACCCGCAGGCGGGCATCGAGATCGGGCATAAACAGGCTCAGATAGCGGTCGAGCACCGCCTGGATCAGCTCCTTCTTGGAGCCGAAGTGATAGTTCACGGAAGCCAGATTGACGTCGGCCTCGCTGGTGATCAGACGCAAAGAGGTATCGGCGAATCCCCGCTCGGCAAACAGCACTTCAGCGGCGTCGAGAATACGGTTTTTGGTATCGATTTTACTCACTGGACACCTCACTTAAACGAATGTTTAAAAAGTACGTTTCATAACGTGAAGTGTCAAGAGAATGTGAATGAGTGTTAGCGGAATGTTTTTCGATGAAAAAAGCAAAGTGGGCGGAACTTAGTCAAAAAGCAGGACTCTATATCTATGCCACTGCAATTAAACATTAAGTCTCGCCCAACCAGCACCATGCTAGTTGGGCCTTTTTTTGCGCGTCTGTTACCTGTTTGCGGTTTGCAGGCAAAAAAAACCGCCGCAGGGTGCGACGGTGGGGAAAGTGAGTTCGCGTCATCCTGACGGCAAACTGTCGATGCGAGTTCAGGCATGTATCGACGGGGGCAGTATGCCAGCCAGAGCCCCTCAGACTATGTCAGCTTCGCGGTATTTTGTGACAAAGTGTGGCAAGCACTGACGTGGCCCAAGCTGCCGCTCTTTGTTATGCTGCCCTTTCAAAATATGAGGGGAGAGAAGATGAAGTACCCGGTCGATACCCACACTCACACCATTGCCAGCACCCATGCCTACAGCACCATCCACGACTATCTGCCGATAGCCAGGGCCAAGGGGATCAAGCTGTTTGCCACCACGGATCATGGCCCCGAGATGGCCGATGCCCCTCATGTCTGGCACTTTGCCAACTTGCCGATATTGCCAAGAGTGGTGGATGGGGTAGGGATCCTGCGGGGTATCGAGGCCAACATCAAAAACCTCGACGGGGAGATCGATTTTCCCGAGCGCTATGAGTCGCGCCTCGACATGATCATGGCGGGCTTTCATGAGCAGGTATTCCCTCCCTGCGATCAGGCCGCCCATACCCAGGCGATGATCAACGCCATCAAGAGCGGTCGGGTCGACATGATCAGCCACCCGGGAAATCCCTCATTTCCCATCGACATTCAGGCGGTGGTCAAGGCGGCGGCGGACTATCGGGTGGCGCTGGAGATCAACAACTCCTCCTTCATTCACTCGCGCCCGGGTAGTGAAAGCAACTGCCGTGCCATCGTGGAAGCCGCGCGGGATCTGGGGGCCTATCTTACCTTCGGCTCTGATTCCCACGTGGCATTTACCCTTGGCGATTTTGACCACTGCCACCGTCTGGTGACCGAAGCGGGCTTCCCGCAAGAGCGGATCCTGGTGCGCTCCCCCCGTGCTCTGCTCGATTTCCTCGAAAGCCGCGGCCGTGCCCATATCCCCGAGTTTGTCGATCTGTAAATCGGGCTCTAACACCATGAGCCAACTCATAAAATCGAGCTGGCTCAATTGACTTGCCGGCCATTTTTCATGAATGTGGATAGCAACAAGCCGGTATAGCTCAGTTGGTAGAGCAGCGCATTCGTAATCAGTGGTTATATGTTGCATGCCTCAACATTGACACATTCTAATACGTTGTTTTTAAATGATTTTTATGTTTGTCTTGTTGGTTTGATTGACACGCCGAATTTCACTGGATTATTGACAGATCTTGAGGGTAGATTGACAATCAACTAACAAGATTGACATAAACAAGCCTTCAAAAATGTAGGTTATTTACACCCGAATATTGATTGTCACTATTTGGTATGTTTTAGCTGACTTAGCTCAGTAGGTAGAGCAACTGACCCGTAATCAGTAGGTCATCAGTTCGATTCTGATAGTCAGCACCATTTTTATGCACACGCTCTCAGTTGAATGAGTCAGTGATTTGTTGAAAGCAAGGTTCAACAATACGTTAGCTTCTCCCTAACGCCCTCATTACCTCCTCCACGGCAGCCAACCGACCTCGTAAGCCTCGATACTCTTGGCAGGTGTTCCTGAGCACATTCTCAATGGTCTTCTCTAGCGCGGGAAAATCTGTTCGTAGCTCGCAATATTCGGCGAACGTAGCCTGGTATTCCTGGAGCTCCAACCGATAAGTACGCGCCCTGGCCTCCAGTTCCCTTAGCCCTTCGTTCCTCACTTCCACGACAGCCTTTTGCTCGACCTGAGTCACTGGAATCTCTGGATCTAACAGGTATTCCTGGAAGGTAACCTCCTCAAACATCGCTGTTTTGATGTAGTTGGGACGTAGGCATTTATTGCCAACATTACGTTTATCCAAGATGCCAATATCGACTAGCTTGTTCAGATTGCGATATATGAGTCCATAGCGTCTCTGTTGTGACAAGCGTTCAATCTTGTCACCAAATACAGCGATTACGCACTCCTGTGCAGTGAAATCGTTCAGCTGCATCCGAATGAGTGCTGTGTAGAGTGCGGTTGGTAGCCACACAGTTTGGGAGCCCATAAGTAATCCTCGGTCTCGAACGACAATGGTTAGTGGGAATCTAAACTGGATTGCGGATTATAATCCGTGGCGATAAACCAGACAACTAGGGATAGTGCTCGCCAGAGAGAGGCGAGACATGCAAGACTTAGCAAAAAAATTTGGCAATACCATACGTGAAAGACGGCTTCGTTTGGGGGTATCACAAGATGCACTAGCGTTGATGACCGACATCGATAGAAGCTATGTAGGACGGATTGAACGTGGTGAGGTCAATGTCACCCTAGAGAAAGCATACAAAATTGCCCAAGCGCTAGACTGTGATATTCAAGATTTGTTGCCATAGACTGTGGGTTAATATATTTAGCAGAAAAGTTAACGCTTAAGGTAATAGGAATGAGTACGTTCCTGTAAAGATATAACTGAATATTTTATCGTGTATGGTAATTTATATATAATAAAATTATGTTTCCCTCTACTAGGGAAGGTGAGGATAAGTATCCCCTCCACAAAGGTCAAAAGTTTTAGCTCTTTAACATCAATTGCTGAGTGGGATTGTTTTGGTGTCGAGACTGACTTATTCGCATTTTCTTTAATTTTTTTTAATTCTTCTGAGATAATTTCTGATTTGGGTTAAGCTACAGTATGTCCGAATTATCTGGTGTACTAGAAATAGGTTCTCCAGCTTAAACAATAACTCCAGTTCTTGTTGTTCTTCCGTCGCCCATTGTGCGGCGCTTACGCAAAACCTAACGGATGTTTGATGAACCGAAGCGGATGGCCTACCTTGGCAAAGGTGCTTGATTTCAGCTCCTAAAAAGCAATCACCATCTTGTTTTTACTAGGATTTATTTATTAATTCCTTAGCTTGCCAGGGTACATAGCCATTGCATATTTGGCATTCACATCGGCCAGCTCTTCTAGATGTCCGACACCTGCGAATACAAATTCGTCCTTGACGTGGAGCTGGCGACCCACCTGATTGAGGTCGTGCTTGTTGACTGACGTGTATCCGGATTGCGAGCTAGACAACCCTAGCATCAACGCTGAGGGGGCTTCATACCTATATTCTACTCTAGATCTGATGCATCTCAGAGCTACGCCATACTTGTTTTTAGCGTAGTGATGGCTTAGATGAAGTTGGCATCGTTCTACGAGCTGTGCTTCATCATGACACCTGTTTTGGAGAGCTGGTAGGCCAATTGGTACTGGGACAGTAGATGCCTGAAATTCATGATGGTCATGTTGTCAGGAATGGCCTAGTCCAATAATTGTTTGGCAACAAACGCATAGAGGAATCTCGTAGAGTGTATTGTCTATAGAACTATCGCTGAGGTTATCCCACTGCTACATGCTGTGAATACGTAGCATGGTATCGAGTGGGGCAATGGTCTCACACTAGAGCACTTGTTCGAACCTTCCCTGGTTGAAGAGAGAAAGTTGAACATGTAATTATAATTCATGTTCATGGGGCCTTGGAGTGATCGCTCCGAGCACATAATTAAGTTTATGTCTTATGTCAATGCGTTTTTTGATAAAAATGTCATTGAATCTGACTGTCTGAGTCCTTACTTTATATGTCTCGTTGACCTCATGACACATAGGAAGAGTTATGACTGATTACTTGAAGTATTTGCCAGTTGATAATGGTGACACGATCCTTATCAAAGCCGGGGATGATACTGTTATTACAGATATACATTATAGAACATCAGTGTCTGATATCTATGATATAAAGAACGACATAACGGAATCTTGTAAAAATAACAAGTTATCCTATTTTGTTTTAACTCATACTGATAAAGATCATGTTCTAGGATTTGGTGAGCTTTTTCATTGTGGTGCTCCAAGTGAGCATAAAGGAGCAAAAGATGAAAGGATATTAGTTAAAGAGATCGTATGTTCTAATTATTTGCTTGAACTAACAAATCCAACTGAGCAATCAAAAGATATTGTCAAAGAAATTAGGCGGCGAAATAATTTAAAGTCGGATAAAAGTATCGATGGTAATCGTCTCAGGATAGTCGAAGATGGTGACACCATAGAGGTAAATTCGCTGCTAACTGGTACAGTTATGTCTCCTAGTCAAACTGAACTTGACGCATCAGATCCAAAAGCTGAGACAGACTCTGAAAATAATAATGTGAGCGTTGTTATTCAATGGTCTTATAAACAACCTAGTGGTATTGAGTCCTTAATTCTTCTTGGTGGTGATGCAGAGAATCCTGTCTGGGCTCGTCTGAATGATGAAAAAAGTACATCTGAGCTATCTTGGCATGTTTGTTCTGCTTTCCATCATTGTAGTTTAACGCCTTTTGCAACAAAAGATAATAGCCGTGATGAATACGTTGATAACGATAAAGCTGTAGCTGCCCTTAGTAATAAAAAGGGAAGTGGATTTGTTGTTTCTTCTTCTAAAGAAATTAAAAGAGACGATGATAATCCGCCACATTACAAGGCTAAAAACAAATGGAAAAAAATCCTTGATAAGGATAGTGCTGAAGCTGATAAGATATTTTTTTGTACTGCAACCTATGGTGAAGGAAATAAGCCTGCTCCCGTAGTATTTGATCTTACATCGAAAGGTATAAAAGTTAGCGGTAGTGGTTCAAAAATGAATGCTGCATTACCTTCCGTTGGTTTAGATCGCACAACAAAATACGGTAAATAATATGTCTAAGATTGCTGATTGGATCATTGAGGATATTAAAAAATTAAAAACTCATCCGAATGTATCTGAAATTAAACATGATGATATAGATGAGATTAATCAGTTGCTCACAGTCAGCTTTCTTTTATCCTATGATAGATATGGGCAGGTAGTAGAAGGTAGGTTAAAAAATCCCGAGGAAATTAGACTTCTTTACATGAACACTGAAGTCAAAATGGCACCATCAATACTTTCTGGTCGGATGGATTTTCCGAAGGATTTACCACATTTAAACCCCGTACCAAGCTACAAGCCTGCATCGATATGTTTGTGGCGTAAAGGTGGAACATCATCTTTATATATGCACAAAGGAATTATAGAGACCATCAATATATTATCAGAATGGTTTGTTGATGCATCTCTTGGGGCTTTGCAAGTTGATGGTTGGGAGCCAACACCTAGAAGTGGATGCATTAACATTCATTTGAATCCAGAAGTGATACAAAACATCGCTTATTCTAGAAAAGGCTATAATAAAGCATTTAAAATACCCAGTTGTGGCTATCTGGTAAAAGATACACAATCAAAAACTATAGTGGGATTTATAAAAATTGGACAAGAATGCACTTCTATAAAAAGCTATAAAAACTTGCTAACAGCATCAAAGTATGAAGATGCTTGTGAATTGAATGTATGCATTTTATCGCCGAATGAAAACGAAATAGAACCAATTCACAATGCAATTCAAGTTTCTACATTAGATGATTTATCTTCTTACAGTAAAAATTCAATTGTCCAACAGTTTATAAACACATTGAAGCGTGAGAATGATGCGAAAAATGATAAACACACGGTTATTATCTGTTGCCACAGACGCCCATTACCATTAATTGAAGATATACCAAGTTTATCGAGTGATCCAGAAATAAGAAAAATAGAGTTAGTAGCATTCTATCTTGAATGTTCTAATGGAAATTATAGCTTGGCACCAATGTCGATTCATTCTGAATCAAATTCAAAATTATTATCTAAAATATCTGGTGTTGAGTGTGGAGATGGTACAATTGGCATTGTTGGTTGTGGTGCTATCGGTTCTACATTAAGTGATCAGCTTGCACGTTCAGGGCATAAAAAATTTCTTTTATGGGATGGTGATCATTATTGTCCACATAACAATGCTAGGCATATTTTAATTCACAATAGAAATCCAATTGGGCTTCTTATTGGTCAGTCCAAAACACTAATGCTCTCAGATCATTTGGAGAGCATAGCATCAGATATTGTAGTACATAAATTCCCAAGGAGATTTATAAGTGAAAATATAACAATCAAGCAGTATCAACCTAATCATATTTTTGATACAACAGGTGAAAATTTAGAATACCAATGGCTGAATAAACCAAATAGTAATGTATCTAGGATATTCATCGCGGATGAAGGACGTTTGAGCTTTTTGCAAACTCAAGCTATGTGTTCAAGCGAGGATATGCTAGATCTTGAAGCATTTACATATTTTAGTAGCACTTTTGATCCAGCTATTCATGATTGGTTACATAGGCAAAGTCGATTATCAAATCATATGCTTGGTTTTAGTTGTAGTAGCACCACATTAACAATGCCATGGTCTACAGTAATTAACCATGTATCAGCACTTGTTCCATCTATTAGAAAAGTTATGGCTCAGCCTGAGCCGATAATAATTTACAATCTTTTGGATGAAGACGGCAGTCCTAAATCATTTAAAAAAATATTTAATGAAAAGAACTTCTTTTCTCAGTATAAAGTAAATGATGACGCCAATGTGGTATGGACGGTTACTATTAGTGATGATGTTAAAAACAAAATGTTACAGGTGCGAAGTGAAGGGCAAGGAAAGGAAACTGCTGGATATATACTTGGTTTGTATAATATAGAAGCGCATCGAATTAGTATTGTTTTTGCGTCAAAGGGTAACTTTAAAAGTGATACTAATAACGTAGAACTTGAAGAGATAAGTAAAGATCAGGCAGTAAATGATGTACTACAAGCATGCAACCACATGCTTGTTCCCATGGGGACATGGCACAGCCATCCAGGAAGCTCTGCACACCCATCCAGCATTGATCTGCATACGTTAGATTCAATATGCAAAGATAGAATTCAGCCAACAGTTATGATCATACAGGCTGCACAAGATACCAATATAACTGTGAAATTTTGCCGAATTTGAAAAAAAAACAGCCATTTATTGGCTGTTTTTTTCAACACGAGATTTTATATATTTTGTTTGTTTCCTATATGACAAAGAAAACATTAATAATAAAACCAAAAAGACTGCATGTTCTCTATACTCAGAGATCCATGGGTAATAATTGCATAAAAACATATAAAGCTTTAATGTCAAAAGACAAATAAATAATGAGGTCAGAGTTCGATACATATTGTTTGTTTCTGACAATGTATCTATTTTAGGATCTTTTTTTGATGCTTCAATATATTTTTCGTATGGCGCAAATATGACAAACCTAGTTAGTTTAAATGTTGGTTCTACAATGATGGAACCAATGCGGCTAATTATTACACCAACTAGATAGTATATAAAAAAACCACTTAACAAGTCATTTTGTAAAAAACTAATGTTACTTATGTGCGTCCCTATAACGCAAAAAACAGTTCCAGGGAGTAGATGGTTGAAAATATTGTATGACGATATTTTCTCAAGAAAATCTTTAACTTCCATATAATATCTAGCTCGATAGTTTAATTAGATATGCTCTAACTCTATCAGTTTTCTGGTGATAATCCAAATTGAGGCCGAACTTGATGGTGATGTGAACCAGCTTGTTCTGAGTGACTTGATGCAGCAATACAGCAAGACCTCCGGCTTTCGGTTACCCATCTTCAACTCTGCGGCGGATAAGGTGCAGGGCCTTACAATTGCGGTTAACGATGTCTGGGCAGGCAAGGCGGAAATCACGACATACGAAAAGTTTGGCGATTTCTACAAGGGCACGATCAAAGTAACGCTATATGACCACTTCGGTCTCGATTATCCTGACATTGGGCCTGACCCCACGACCGGAAGAGTCAAGTTCTACGGCCTAGCGTCCGGTTTCAGAAGCTGGTTTTTTCTTCAACAACACTACAAGCGCTTTGCTTACAAGCCATTTTTGACCGTCATTGAACTAAGCTATCCATTCCAAGGGGAACTAAAGTGAGTGCAGCAGTGAAGACAGAGAGAACATGGGTATTTGTTTTGTTCATGCTCTATCACCTCTTGAATGCATCGATCCTGTTCATTCAGCCTGTCTATGATTGGTTTAACGATGAATACTCACTGACTGGCCTATATGTACTGCTCATGCCCTATCTCTGGGGTTTGATAACAATATTAGGTGCGATTTTGTTCTTGTCAGATCGCTCTTGGAAATACCTGGCAGGCAATCTACTCGGTGGTTCAATTCTTCTCTTTTGGTGGCTTAGACTGGCATACCAATATTAGTGAGTATCGTCAGGCATATGAATGAGCAGACCAGACGGCATCTGCTTGTGTGTGGCTTTATGCAGCGCAAGCTGCAAGCTCACAAGAACCATTCGAAACGAAAACGAGCTCCCGCCTTGTCTATCAACTGGTTGCTGTATCTCCACACAGCAGCAATACATCCAGTTTTTCATTAGCTCCGGTCTGAGATTTTCAACCTAGATCTCCATCCTCATTACCAGCTCTTCTGTTCTGCTGCATGTGTTATATTCGGCTCAAACATTGAGCCGAATGATGGGCTGGGTCGGCTCATTATTGAGACCCTAGCATGTTGGATGAGGAAATAATGGAATCATTGTGGATTTGGCAACAAGCAGATTGGCCCCATTTTCGTTGGCAGGATAGCGAGATATTGCCCAGATTACGGCACGTTCAACGCAGGCAGGGAATTCTAATCGGTCGTCATTCCAGGTTGGGGAACTCCGACCAAGCGTTAGATACGTTACTGGCTAACATCATCTCCTCATCCGCTATCGAAGGCGAACGCCTCAATGCTCAATCTGTGCGTTCCTCCCTTGCTCTGCGGTTAGGGGGATCAGAAACTCCGTCCTATCCCGTGTCAGATCGCTCAGAGGGGCTCGCGGCCATGATGCTGGATGCCATCGACAACCATGAACAACGGTTGACGATTGAGAGGCTTTATCAATGGCATCGTTGGTTGTTCCCCGTCAACGAATGGTCGGTGCAGCGACTGAATGTAGGGCAGTTGCGAGGAGATGCGCCGATGCTGGTTGTCTCTGGACGTGTAGATCGCCCCACCGTGCATTTTGAGGCACCGCCCAGAGCAACTCTGGACGATCAACTGGCCGAGTTCATCCCCTGGTTTAACCAGACTCAGCATGACCCCACGATGGATCCCCTCCTTCGTGCGGCAATCAGCCATCTCTGGTTTCTGACCCTGCATCCCGTTGATGATGGCAATGGGCGGTTAGCGCGGGCACTGACCGATCTCGCGCTGTCACAGGCTGACAGCCATAGCATCCGTCTGTATGCCATGTCAGTTGCTATTCTCGAACGGCGGGAGCACTACTATCGGGCGCTTGAGTCAGCGCAGAGGGGGCCGCTAGATATTACCTCCTGGATCTGTTGGTTCCTCGACACACTGGATTACTCCATAGAGCTGGCATTACAGGTGATTGATCGTTCTCTCGCCAAGACATTTTTCTGGTTGCGGCACTGTCATGACGATCTGAGTCCAGAGCAAACCAAAGTGCTGAATCGTTTACTGGATGGCGGCCAACAGGGTTTTGAAAATGGCATCAGTGCCAGTCAATATCAAAAAGTCGCCGGAGTTAGTAAGCCCACGGCTACACGCCATCTTGCGCAACTGTTAGATAGGGGGTGCATTGAGAAATTACCTGGTGGCGGACGCAGTACACGCTATCATATCCGCTTGCACACCGAGGGAGTTTGAAAAAGCATCGCCATGGGGCGTTAATTTCATCTGGTAGATGAGAGCTGCGATTGGTGTACAAATGATGCTATTTAGTTAAATGTTGACGCCATGATGTGTGCCGTCAGGCATATGAACGAATAGACTTAACCGACAGTCATGGCTCTCAACTAATCTTTTGAGTGATAACAAACTATCGAGAACATCGGGAGCAATTTCAGGAACATCACCAGGCCCGAGATTTGAAAGCAGTTTGGTCACACTGAGACGTACCAGTTGCTCTTCGGCATGCGCCTTGGCTCTCTGGACAACCTCGGGTGATTCGGATGAAATCATATCCTCCAATGTCCTCCCCATACGGTGCTCCTACTAAAAACAGAATTAAAGGCCCACGCCGAGCTGGCATGGGCTCTCAGCACTAAATCAAAAATTCTTCCAATGCTCGACCATTAGCCACCGCTTCCGCGATAGCCTTGGGCATGCGACCTTGACCAGTCCAGGTTTTCTCCTGACCGTCTTCGGTGTACTTGTATTTTGCAGGACGAGGTGCGCGTTTCGCTTTAGCTGAACCGTCAGCCTTCGCCGGAGCAGCAGTACCAACAAGCTCACTCGGATCAATGCCAGCTTCTCTCAGCATCACGGTGAACTCAGCCAATTTTTGCAGGCGCTCGGCAGATTCCTCTCTCAATTTGGTCTCGTGCTGCTCACGCTCTGCATAAATCTCGTCAAATTTCTCTTTAGCCTCGACCAACTGCTCAAATGACAACTCACGCAATGCAGCTCGCAGACTACGGATATTCAGCAGGATTTTCAGAAATTCGTTCATTGATAGCCTCATGTATCACATTTTTATATCAGGAAAATTATCTCTTAATCCCAGCATCAGCTCCACTATTTTTGGCACCAAGATGATTCGAAAAAATAGCATAATTTAAAAATCGTGAGCTAAATTGCGTTTGGGGCTGCTTAGTGGTCTAGCTCCAATCTGCTATTAAACTATGTAGCCAAAAATTAAATCTAGGTGGTAGTGAGCGTTGAGACCACCTCACCAGATGAGCCGATGAACGATCTTGATCGGCTCACGAAATGAGCCGATAGGACAATATCATTGGCTCACAGAATGAGTCGATGATAAGAAATTTTAGATTGGCCCCTTGAGGATCCAGACACTTCGCCCCTCTTAACTTAAGAGGTAGTCTTGGATGACTAGGCCACTAGAAAGCAAAAACCCCGCAACGAGGCAGGGTTTCAGCATTTTTTCAACTTCGCACTCAGGGTAGCGACTCACCCTTGTTTCAACTTCGCACTTATGGCAGCGACTCTCCCTATGCATTGATTCTATGACAAGGTGAAGCCGCTAGTCAACAGTCACAGGTAACCACTTCGATTTCGGGTTCAAGGGGTCATCCCAACGACTCCTTCGTGGCAACGGGAACCTTTTGGTTCCTGATTACTAAGCATGCAACTTTATTACTTAGTATGACTCTTTATTGCTTGGCGTGAAACAGCATCAATAAAATCTTGCTTATTAGCGGCAGTACAGATGATAAGAAACATTTCTCTTCACACAAACTAGAGTATAGGAGCATATTACTCATATTATTTCCCTATTAGAATAATCACGCCCAAATGTGTCAGGGTTTGCAGCCTCATAGTCATCGTCAAACATATGTTCCCCTCGATGCGTCTCCCTCATTGTTGCGAGTATACCGAAAAAACACATTTCACACAGATGTACCAGATAACGCTCACCATCGTGACGGGAACCATAGCCAAAATCCGCCGATAGGGTGCCAAATTCATTGGTTCCAAGAGTTGTTTTTGTACTGCGACCACAGACATCACAAAGAATGTCAATAACCTGTTCTGTTGGCACAATCCCTTTTACGAGCATGCTGAACTCCTTATTTAAGGCTTTATGAAACTATAATTTTTCTTCTTTTGATGTGGGAGTAACCTGGGCGGGCTATTTATCACTGGCATAACCAGCATTGAGCACTCATTTGATATGTTATTTTTGGATGTCTTTGCACTCAAATTTTGGAGGTGTTTTCCAACCTGTAACGCGCCCGCTGCGTTTGTTGATCCTGCGGTATTCGTTCCCCAGCAGGATTTCCCATTCAGAGCCGTTCTCCGATAGAACCTGAAAAGTAGTCCCAAACTCAATGCCTATGCCAGGTTCAGTACAGATCAACTCAGTCATCGACTCTCCTCGGTGCAGGGGCATTTTGTAGTTAATCTTCCACTCAAAACGACAGTTTGGAGTAGGATAGCTCATGAAAGGTCGTGTTTGTACAATGAGGAATGCTACATGATGCCCTATGCAACCTATCATCCTGGTAGTGACGCAGCTACTCCGAACCTTCTCCTAGAAGGTCTTAGTATTCCTCGTGACCCACTAGGAGCACATCAATGGATCGTGGCTGGCGTAGAACCGGACATACTCTATCGGCTCGCTGAATTGATGAAGACTGATGTGGGGACGGTTTGCCAGTGGGCTGGTATTGGCCAGAGTACACTGGCCCGCAAGCTCCGGATTGCTGCCCCCTTATCAATATCGCAGGGTGCCAGGGTATACGGAGTGGCGCAGGCCCTCGATGCGGTACTCGTCTTCCACAGGAACGATACCGTCAAGACAGTGTCGTGGTTAAACCGCACCGCCTGGGGCCTCGGTGGCGTAGCCCCTGCTAAGTTGTTGGCTACACCACCGGGGGTTCAGGCTGTTATCGACCTTGTGGGTCGGATTGAACATGGGCTAATCCAATAGCTCCCAATATCTAGTAGAACCGAGCACATTTGAACTTTTAAATTGCCTCTAGACAATATCCATGCCATCCAGTATCTATGTGGTAATGCATGCGACAAAATATTCTTGATGTTTGAGTATAAATCGTGTTGATGGTGATCAATGAAAATTCATTCCCACTACTTTGTTAAGTCATGATGACTAATCATTTTGGATATTAGATGCTATTTAATAATGACTGAACTTTACCACCACCTAAAATACATTTATTAATGCGTTTTTATTAAATGCAAACAGTGGCTTTTACAAGCTCAGCTCTGCATATTGATTTGTTTTTTGTTAAAATTAATAATTTTTAGTGTTGTTTTGTATTGACTCGTGTAACTTTAACCCTGCATTGCAGGATGCAGTGCTAGCAAGCTAGCAAGCTTGCTTATCATGTTATCCCGTGTTTTAGAGCTGAGAAATCAGCTCTCTTTTTATCATATGACCTCTTGCTTTATACTTACCTCAACTATAACACATCTATACATCATCCTTATCAGCAAGCCCCTCTCCCTCTATCGCCCCATCACTAACTAGCCATGGGGTCATGGTTAGAAGAATGAAATTTAATAAAAAGGAATATAAAAGGCGTTTAATGAGGGGATAGCAATAGCATTACTTGTTAAAGAGCATTTTAAAACCCTTATTAAATCTTTTTAACCAACAGATAACTCATTGATTTTATTTGATTTATTTTGTTTTAGTTGTTTTTTGTTTTGCATTTTCAGTGGTGGGGCTATTCTTTCGTCGCTGCCACTCACAAGTAGTAAGCCAAAATAAAGCGCACACCTAGCATTTTCTCTAGGTGTGTAATGTAAATTCATATCAAAATTAATTTTAATATACATATATTATAGGAACGAAAATGCGTAAATTCACTGCCGTAGCTAGCGCTCTCCTTTGCATGACATCTGTTGCTAATGCAGCTGATGGTGGACAAGTGGACATGCCTGTAACTGTAAGTTTTACTGGTGCTGATAAATGTGTGCCGAAAAGTATTTCACAAACTAATGTACAGTTGAGTGCAGCTGAAGCGGCCCAAGTAGAAAGTGTATCTGGCTATTCTGCACCGACAATTAAAACTGGCCAAGCTACCCTAACTCTTGACAACTGTCCTGTAGGGACAAGACTGGGGATTCATGCTGGCGGTAACTTTAATTCCTCTGTAAATATGCAACCAATTAATAATGCAGGGCAGCCAGTAACATCTTTTAAGCTCGATAATATTCCACAGTGGAACTTTGATGGTGCGGCTGCGGGCAAACTCGGTATGACCTTGTTTATGCCTCGTACGCTGGACAATGGATATTTGCAGAACGTGGGTAAGCCTGGTGATATCAGTGATACAATACTGAAAACTGCAAACGAAGTTCCACTGACTTACTCTATCAATGCTAAGGATAAAGTAGCCGCGAAGAGCATGGGAAGTGGCAACTATAACTCTATTGCTACTTTGATTGTTACAATCAAGTAATATCTGAAATACATGCAGGGCTGCTAATATAAATGGCAGCCCTATTATAATTTGAGGTTTTTTTGTGAAGTTTATATTATTTTTTGTACTCTTTAATATTTTTTCGGTATTGAATATTTCTGAAGCAAATGCGGCTGGACTTCCACAAACAAGGTTTATATATCAAGAAAAATCTGGGCCTGCATCTGTAGTGATTGTTAATCCAGATCCACATGAAGTATTAATCCAAGTCTATGTCGATTCAAAAGACAGTGTTTCATCAAATATTCGTGTATATCCATCAGTATTTACACTTCCAGCGAATGGTCGACGCATTGTTAAGATATATGGTTTAAATAACCTCCTATTAGAACGAGAAGAATCTATACGTTATCTTCACGTTGCAACTATACCGCCAGAAGGCGATAAAGGTAGTGCATTGAAGATGGTTGTAAATGCAAGATATAAAATGATGCTACGCCCTAATAACATGGCTAACGGTAAGTTAGAGGAGGCAGTGAATGCACTGAAAGTATCATGTGATGGGTCAGATTGCTTTTTAGTTAATAGCTCTCCATTTAATATTGTTTTATCTGAGTTAGAGGTAAATGGAAGGAATGTTGAGGTTGACTATATTGCTCCAAATAAAAAGATTCTTGTCAGTAAAGGAACTCCAAAAACGATTATTGGAAAGTATATAAACGATAATGGTGACTACATACCGCTACCTAGATTTTCATTTTAAAACCCACTATTAAATTTTTTTAGGTTTTCAATAAGGCGTAAACATGTTTAGGCTGTTTTTCGGCATGTTCATAGTAGTGAACCCTGTTTTTGCTGCTAACTTTGACTTTAATTTATTGCCAAACCCAATAAAAGATGCGAATGCAATCGTAAATAACGAAATGCTCCCTGGTGTGTATGATATTGTTGTTAATGTGAACTCGATATCATCTGGTGAGGTTAAGGTTCGCTTTATTGAAAATGCAGGAAAAACTGTACCATGCATTAATACTGAGCTTCTGCAATTATTAGGAATTAAGTCTGATAGTCGACATTTATCATTTAATGAACACGGTTGTATTGTTCCTATCCATGGAATCATTGAATACCAATACGATAATAATAACATGTCGATTGACTTATCCGCAAATAAAAACTTAATCATGACCGATTATGAGAAAAATATTAAAGCATTGGATCATGGTATTAATGCCTTTCGAGTAAATTATGATACTGCAACACAGTTTATTACTGACAATAATAGTAGTGGCAGTAAAAGGAGCAGCTTTGCTACATTATCAACGCAAGCAAACATAGATGCGTGGCGTTTCATATCAAATTCAAATTTAACGCAAGATTATGCCAATAAAATTAGTTTTAACAGCAGGGACATTTACATATATAGACCTATAGTTGATAGCAAAGCAGCGATGTTTTTCGGTAAGAAGTCAACACAGCAAAATCTCTTTGACTCTAGATATTTTACTGGTGCCGAGTACATAATCGAACCAAGACTGCACTCACCATATGAGAATGTAGCGGTACCATCAATCCCGATAATTTTATTGGAAAATTCAGTCGTAAGACTTTACCAAAACAAACAAAAAATCTATGAGTCGTATTTTTTTGCTGGAAGTCATGAAATAAACGACTATATAACCATATCACAGTCAGATATTGATGTTGAAATTGAAGGTGATAATGGACGGATTATTAAAACAACCATTCCTAATAGAGTTTCAAATAGCGCGCTTAAATATGGCTCATCATTTTATTATATTAGTGGTGGTGTGGATAGCAACGATGATAATAGTTTTATCATGGCCACCTACCAATATGGTGTAACGGATTGGCTATCAATGACATATGGTGCAGATGTGTCAAATAAGGGGGGGGCATTAGGGGTTGTGGCCGATGCATCTCTTGGTATCTATGGCGAATCTAGTGTGAAAATAGTTAGTGATGTGGATAGAGATTATGTAGATATCAGTTACCGTAAGTCTTTCACTGAATTTAATACTGATTTAAATATAACTCATCGCTCATTTCTTTATAATGACATCCATAATAACTTAATTAGCCAGGCTAATAGTATTTCACTCTATACAACAATTCCAAATTCTGCTATTTCTGCTAATATCGGACTGACAGAGAGTAGCTATACAAAAAGTGGAGTTACTATGCAGGGCATTGCAGGGCTTAGTGGGAGAGTTCATGATGTCAACTATAGCCTTAATTATACAAGAACGTTGAAAAGCGATATTAAAAATGACGCAGAAAGCATTTTTGGATTGTCTATTTCTGTTCCGCTAAATTTAATTGGATTGAACCGTGGGAGCCTATCGAGAGTATTCAGTTCTAAAGGCGGCGCCACTAGTATTTCAGCATCAGGCATTCATGATGATGGGGATTGGACGGCATATGTAAGCAAGCAAGATAGTGAATCAGCATCATCGCTTGGAGGGTCAACGACCTACCATACAGGAGTATCAGAAATCAAGGCGTTTGCATCTACTAGTCCATCTGGTGATAGTATGAGGGTTGGGGCGAAAGGTGGAGCTTTATTTAGCGAGCATGGAATGAAGTTCACTGAGCGCATGTCTGAGACAATTATGTTGGTTCATACACCCGAAGTTGAAGGGATAAAGTACACTCAGGACAAGTATGAGTCTAGCAATTCTCACGGCCTAGCTATAGTAGATAATATTCAACCGTATGGATTATCAAGGGCAACTATTGACGTTAATAACTTACCTGATAATGTTGAGCTTCCGACCCTCTCAACCACAGGTGTAGCATCACAGGGGGCCGTATTATATAAAAAGCTATCAGCTAATACAGGCTTGCCACTTCTTATTGAACTGTCTAGTAACAGTGCTATTGAAGTGCCTTTTGGAGCTAGGGTTAGTGTTGCTGGTTACAGTAACCCTATCATCGCTGAAGGTGATGGGACTATATTTATTCCAGCGCTTCCATTGGATGTAAAGAAAGTTGATGTTGTATGGAATAAAGGACAATGCCAAATCAATCTCAATAAAGATAACTTCATCACTGGTCATGACTTTAATCACTATATAGCAGAATGTAACTAAAGCAACTGTGTTATGACTATGCTTACAAGCTATGAACATTCTCTTGTTCATAGCTTGTAAGCCACTACACGTACTTTTTTATGGTTAATAATATTCTTAACATGATTTATCTATGAAGAAATTGCTTGAAAATTTTTTTCAGCTGCCGTATGTTTAATATATAAAAAACACTATGAATATACATTTCAATATTTTATATAAAACGGTCACACCTGTCTTTTGTTTATACTGAACATCAGCCAAGACATCATCTATATATTCACATGTTCTGAGTGACATGATTGCTAAAAACATGGAGGGCTGAGACAGCTGCAAAGGAGGACATTTGCTCCCAAATCGATGCCGCTTGAATGTAACTAACTGAGGACGCTGTAAGCCAATCATCGTGATTCCCTTCTAAGCTGCATCATGACCCTTTCACCTACTTACCTCAACATTACAAGCTTCTGATTAATCGCAGTTCACTCAGTATTGCTCTTGCTTCAAACGGGTTCACCACGACCACCACAGATGAGATATCCACTGCCTATTTACACTAACTAGGCCTCTACCAGCCTGTTACTCAAGAGGATTTTTCGCCTCAATCTGTGAGAGAGCTAGGGATCTGCTCGACTTTGTGTTCGAGCGAATGTGCCACTGTGTCCTCTGGATTAAAATGGTGTCAGCAACCGTGCCGTGCCCACACACCGCTAAGGGGCATTGTAAGAAAGTACGCACGGCGGAAATTATGAATGTGATAAACATTGTGTTCAACATTATTGTGGTAGCAAAGTATAATCTCGTGGAGCCAGACTAAAGTATCGCAAGATGCAGCAGTGTATGGAAAAAGGGATACCAATAATGAAATGGTTCTGTTAATGCAAGAGAAGACGCTGGCATACTGGATTAAGGTATCGGGGGGGGCTATCGCTCGCAGACTGAAATGGGGCGATCAGTTTGGGATGGGATGTTTTAACATAATCGCTTATTTAAATGATAATGCTGTAGTAAAACTGGATAACCTTAGTGCTGAAATTTAAGAACACAAGCAAAGTATTATAAACAAAATACAATTCCTCACCATAAACAATACCTTTTCATTTCAAATGCCACACCTTGACAATAATCTAACTTGCTATTTCTCTGCAATTTCACTACCTGTCTAAAGATATAAATCACTCATTTAACTTGCGATTTAAAATCAGTTATAAAAAACCAAAATAATTTAAAATAAGGCACCTGTGCTAATCCAGGTACCTTATTGTTTATTAGTCATCAGTAAATATGTTTTGATATCAACCCAATGAAGTTCCCTATCAATTTACCAATCCCATTTTCCCCCTAACTTTACTGACATAAATTATTTCAAGAGGTTGATCATAAAAAGTCAAGTATGTACTATCAGCCTTCGCAATTTTCACTCTATATCCTGAAATGAGAGGGGATGTATCATACAGCTTATTTATTCTATCAATCCCATGGTCTTTGGGTGGCTTTATTTCTTGTTGTTTTATATAGTATGTATATATATAGTTGCTTGACGATCCCCATAGGAATCGTTTTAAAATCACCGACTCATCCACTTTATTTTTTATATAAACATCAAGGATCCCGGCCTTACAAACCCCTTCTTGTAAGTTATATTTACCATCATGTATAAAAGTATACTTACATCCGAAACCATTAATAAATGGATATACACCTGGAATTATAAATAGCACCGGCCATGACCATTTAATCAACTTTAATAAACATGAACTCATTATCACGCTCCGTAAACCAGTAAGTCCCTTCAGTATCATCATTCAAAAATTCACTTGGTATATCACTTTTACTAATTTGATGCGCACCACAAAAACTTGATTTCCCATACTCTACACAATAGAAGTCAGGCTCTGCAATTATCCTAGCTAAATATAATGTAGCTGATGTCAGCAGAACAAATGAAACGTAAAGATAGTATGCATATCTATAAATGAAAGACTTTATCTTTCCTAAACTCAATTCAGTAGCATGTAGTTTGGACTGATGAAAACTTTTCTTGTTAGCATTTTGCACAATGGTTTCATTATCACTATTTTTCTCAGGTAATAGGTTAGCTGGTTCACTGAGTGAATGTGTTTGTACTTGCTGTGGGATATCTAGTTCACTGTCGATACAGATAATATCCACACTTAATTTGTAACCCATTTTAGGTATGGTTTCTGGTTCACTGTGAACTCCAGCTCTTTCAAGTGTTCCTCTTATGCTCTTGATAGCAATGTTCAGAGAATTGGGTACTACTACTCTCCCTGGCCAACCTGCTGCCAGCAATTCATCCTTAGGAACGATCTTATTCTTCTCTTTAATGAGAAGTTCAAACACCAGTCTCTCACTATAATTCAACCGCCCTACCTCAGAGCTGTTTGAAAAAATCCTGCCTGAGATTGGGTCAAAATATATATTCACACTCATTATGCTCATGTTCTCCATTCAATACGCTTATCGGTATTGATACAGACAAGTGTAGTAAAAAAGCCAATAAAAACAAGAAAATAAAAATAATTATTTATTATTATTTAAATTTATTACACTGCTTCGGGCGCGCGTGGCCAAGTTTGCCATGATGACCTTGTTGATTGTAATACATTGCTAACTTATTGATAAATAACGTGGTGGTCACAGAAATTACTTATCCACCAAATTTCATTTAATCGTTCTCTTTGCGATTATTTTTTTTATCTTGTGTTTTGGCCATTTTGTTTAATAATCGAATAGTTAGTTCGAAAAGGAGAAGTTATACCCCAAATCTATTCTTAGAGTCTATTTCTCAAATGCCCATAGTTTTATCAATCTGCGAGTGTCTTTTGCGCATCATTTATGATGCGCTTTTTATAAGTGAGGAAAATCAGATGTGCTATATTTAAAATATACCGTGATATTATTTATTAAGGGGCAAGCCTTGTTTACTCGAAGATTAAAGACCAAAACGCATAGATATGCCGTAGCCACACTAAGCTTCATAATTTTAATCAGCATCGGTCTATCTGTTTTTTGTTACCAATTTATAGGAGATATACGTCAACAGCTCTCGACTTCGACTCATAAGGCAGTTGAGTTATTGGATCAAGTTTTTTCATATGCAGAAAAAGCTAGTGCTCAAGTGCTTGCAGAATCAGATGGTCAATGTGATGCAGAAATTTTAGTGCTAAGAGAGAAAGTCGCACTTGTTCCGTTTGTGAGGGCAATTACATTAGCTAACGATAGTGGTATGTTTTTTTGCTCTTCACTTCTCGGGGATATTTCACACGATCGAATGTATCTGAATCATGACGATTACTATAGCGACAAGCTATATTTGATGTCTGGTAATAACATTTTGGCCAATCACCCATTAGTTATTTATAAAAAAAACGGAAAAAGTATATCAGTTCTTGTCTCTATTGATGGTGATTATATTAAAATAATACTTAGGATTTCAAAAGATGGTATGCCTATAGAGTTTAGGGTGGGGAATAAAAGCCTTAACAATAATGGTGAATATAATGCTAGATTGGAAACAGTAAACCCAGCATTCTCATCAGATATTAAATCCAAGAATTATCCATATTCTATATATAGCTATATAAGTGCGAGAGATTTGCTCTTTAAATTTAAAGAGAAGTATGGATTACTTATACTCTTACTTATTACTATAAGCACAATCATTGCTGGACTAATTTTAAAAGTTATAAGTAAACCTTTTTCATATACAGAACAAATGACGATAGCACTGCATAATGGAGAGTTTATTCCATATTTTCAACCATTAATTGAATCAAAGACCAATAAGGTGATAGGTGTTGAAGTTCTTATGCGGTGGAACCATCCTGATGACGGAATTATTCCTCCTGATATATTTATTCCACAAGCTGAGGCGTCAGGACTAATAATCAATATGACAAGCAAGATGATGGCCGATGTTGCTAATATAATAAAATCGAATCAAGACTTATTTCCTGATGGTTTTCATATTGCTTTTAATATAACATCTCATCATCTACAATTAGATTCATTGATTAGTGATTGCCTTCATTTTCAGGAGCTGTGCGAGAAACCAAAGTTTTCTCTGATGTTAGAGCTTACAGAGAGGAGTATTCTTAATTACAGTGTTACGGTGATGGAAAGGCTTGAAACTCTATCATCCATAGGTATTGAGCTTGCATTAGATGATTTTGGTACTGGACATTCAAGTTTAATTACACTTCAAACATTTAATTTCAACTGCATTAAAATTGACAGGTCATTCATATCAAGAATTGATGATGAGCCTGAATCACGATTCATCGTTGATAGTGTAATTACTTTAGCAAAGAAGCTAAAATTATCAATTGTTGCCGAAGGAATAGAAACTACTTATCAAGAAGAATATCTAAGAATGAGTGATGTGGATTATCTCCAAGGTTATTTATATGCGCGTCCACTCGAAACTCTGGAGTTTTTAAAATATATGAACGACAACAATAATTACAATAAGTAATTACATACGTAGCCCTTGTTGTATAGATATGGCTTTTGTATGGAGATGCTAGTCACCTGACAGCGGCCCACAAAAGGTAGTGGTCATACGGCTTCAAACTGGATACCAAAATGGTACTCCTACTGTTTTATCTGGGGTCACCTTATGACCACCAACAAGAAAGTGGTACGTCAGCTACCACCCGTAAAGGGGTGCTCAATTGCACCCAGAAAAACGCAAGTCCATCGGCTATAGCCGCTAGCAGTTCTACGAAATAAGCTGCAATCATCAGACCTATGCAACCAATGGTTGTCTCGACAGGTTGCTTGGTTGCAAAGGGGTAGTGATTAGTCCCTCCCAGGTGAGCTCATTGGAGAATGTGCTGGATCGGGCTGGTAATCAGCGATGGGATGATGGATGCAGGGTCTGAAATTGATACCAAAGGAATGGAGGACGAAAGTAGCGTATGCAAGACACCGGTTTGAGGCCGGTGTCAGGTGATAACTAGATCTGTACACGCCTTTCTAGTCTCCTTATCTCTTGACTAAAAATGAACCCTGCAAGGCTATCACTCGGAGAGCCAGGCACTACGATGAATAAACCACATTTTGGGGGATATAGCAGACCATGTTTTTTACCTCGCTTGTATCTCCAGTTACGTCTGATATATTTCCGCACAATATCATCTACTTCTTTAGACGTTGAATATTTCATGACTCCCCCAATGAGGAAGTATTAGTTAAATCTACAACTGTTTCTCTAAGCTTGGTTATTTCCTGAAAGTGAAGGTTTATCTGCTCATCATCAGAGGTAAAATCTTCTGATGCCCATGCCCACTGTAATTGTCTTTTTATATTATTAGCTGCATCTTCTATGCTTTTTTTAGACCACGGTGCAGATCGATAGCTACCATCTGGCATCAGTTCAACTAACGAAATAGTATAATTTAGATTGTAAAAGCCGAGTTTTCTACGTTTTTCCGCAGATAACCTCCACGTGTCACAGGTTAAATTAATTCTTCCATTATTCGCACTGACCTTCCATGAGACCTCAGGTAGTTGATGAAGATGAGTACGCAATCCCTCTGCTAGACCACTAGTAAGCTTATTAACTATCCAGGCATGAGATCTACCACTAACTATAAACCTGTTAAATACCGAATCTTCTTGGTCAGTAAACCAACCTTCGGAATATGCAATCCTGCTCTTAGCATGATCAGTTATCTCAATGATTTTCAGTCTTAAATTTGTTATGTCTGATGGATAATTAAAACCATCATTTAAGGTTACAAAATTTGCTTCATCAAATGCTATTCGGTCTAGCTCAGACAACATCCATTTATCTGCTTCACTAGGTGACACCCATTTTAATCCATCAGGCTTAGGTAACGTCCTTGAAAAAATGAAAGTGGTTTTATGGAAGTCACTCATTCTAGGGTGGATAAGATCTACATGTATCCAGGGATATGCATGCTTAATGCTGATATGCATATCCTCTGTATAGTAATGACTCACCTTCTTGATGACATCTTGTACCTCCCACATAATCTCACTAAGGCCATACTCCAAACTTGTACTTATTGAGTCCATTACAGTCTTACGGATAAACCAGTGACCATGTACATTAGCAGGATTTAGAATTTGCTCGCTACTCCAACCTGTAATATCTCGAAGTTTTATTAACTCGTCAGGTTGTCCAATCAATTGAGCCAGTTCTATTTGGATGCCAAGATCTTTTGCAAAACCATGGATGTCTTCGTCTATATCGGGACATTCACTATTATATTTTCTTTGCCACTCAGAGAACTCAGTGTTAAGCGCTAGGTTATTGCCGAGTTCCAGCTGTGCTTTTAGTTGTTTGACTAATTTATCTATATAGTGATATGGCTCAGGAGTATCTTTTCCTTGTAGTACCTCTACAGTTGTTTCAAGCGCTTGAGCTAGAGCATCAGCCAAAGCCTTGCTGGTATGTCCGTTCTTTTCTACTCGCTGGTAATGACCAATGAGGGTTTTTGGAGCGGCCTCTGGAGAGCGCCCCAAAATCTTGTAAGCCTTACTCATCAACATTTGTTGGGTCAGACCTGATTCAACGCGCAGACCTCTCAGTCTTTCAGGATTGATGACAAACGATGTTCTTCCCATATGAATGAGCTCCTAAGTGACGATGCACATATCATGGTGGAAATAATAAATGTTGTATATACATCATAAATACCACATCTATTTTTTGCGCAAGCCGAGCAACAGGGTTCGCTGAGCTATACGCTTGGTCTTGGCCTTCGTAGGTGCGTGAGAGGTAACTGCGATAGTAAGCATCAGTTGCAATCTTCATCACTTGCTGTGAGCAGATAGAGCTTTACTTCGAGTGGTGAGAAGTAAGAGGTTTAGCCTGGTGTGCAGCCAGTTGGCTTCACAGGCCCAAACCACAACTTAGATTCAGCTCGGTGTGATCGCCATCTCATCTAGTTTTCTCTACTCATAGGTTTGTGACCAAACAACGCCTGTAATCTGTTACGATATCACTCATTTGGCACCACAACTTGTGGGCAAGTAAATAAGTCGCATGACGCATTAATTAGAGAGTTGTTAATGAATGATTCCATAGCCAAGCTCTCATTTAACTTCATTGGGAAAATCCTTGGCTCAGATACTATTGTTGTGCAGGGAGATAATTTAGTATCCTCAAAAAAAGATACTATTTTAGAAAATTACTCTGCTTCCAATTTCACCAGTTTTGCAACTTTTGAAAGAAGACTTCTAGGCGGGATACTTACCTACAAGATTGGAAATAAGACTAAAAAACATAAGTTTATTAGATGCGCTGATTCAGATAGCTTCGTTGAGTCGCTAAATACTTTAATAGCAAAACACATTACAACAACAATAGAGCAGAAAGTTACTGAGTTTAATAGTCTTGCTTTTGACGAGTACCCAAGAGATTCTTGGGTGATCAATCTTGCTCAGATATGTATGTCATTGAGCCGCGACTATGAGGCCCAGAGCGAACAATGGGAAAGATATTTAAATCCTGAACTAATAGAGAAGGTAAAAAACCTAATATCATACCATCCTCTTAATATTGACTACATACGCGAGCAGCACGAAGAGTATCAACTTATAAAAAGAAAAGAGTTCTTTGATGTAGTAGAATCAAATCCATTAACTAATGAACAGCGTTTAGGCGTATTACGTTCAAATGATAGGAATATGGTACTTGCAGCAGCTGGTACTGGAAAAACATCCGTCATGGTTGCTAAGACCCTCGATTTGATAGACCGAGGATTAGCGAAGCCATCGGAGATCTTGGTTCTTGCATATAATAAGACTGCTGCGGGCGAACTGAGTGAACGCCTCGAAGATAAAGCTAAGAAGTCTAATATTGAGCTAGAATCGACTCCAGAGATTGCTACTTTCCATGCGTTAGGCAGGATGATTCTACGTAATTCAAACGTTGATACCAACATATCTATTTTTACTGAGGATGACGTAAAGCTAAAACTATGGGTCACCTCATGGCTTGAAGAATATTTATCATCAGATATCGATAGAATTTATGACTTTATAAACATGTTCCCAGAACCCGTTAACCCTTTTGATTTTAAGTCAAAATCAGAATATGAAGCGTATATCAGGGACAACGAATTTAGAACCCTCAATAGTGATCTCGTTAAGGGCTATCAGGAACTCCTTATAGCAAATTTCCTTTATGAGAATGGTGTTGACTATAAGTATGAGTCTCCATATGTGACCAAACGGCGCATTGATATTGGTTTTGACTATCGCCCAGACTTTAAAATCATAGAACCTGAACTTTATATTGAGCATTTTGGTATAGACCGTAATGGAAGAACTAGGCCGGATATAGATCGTGTTTCTTATAATCAGTCCATTAATAATAAAAGAATGCTGCATAATGAATGTGGAACTGTTTTAATTGAGACATTCCATTATGAATGGATAGAGGGTGTTTTACTGGAAAACCTCAAGAAAAAGCTGTTAGATAATGGTGTCGTTCTTAATCCATTATCTCCTGATGAACTGTTCAACAAGCTGCGTGATATGGGTCATATCACAGGCTGGGGTGAACTTTTGACAAAAGCCCTCCAATCCATTCGAGTTGAACGCCTCACGAAAGAGTCCATACAGAGTAGGTTCGATGCTACTGGAGTGCATCATTCCAAGAAGCTCTCAGAAATCTTGGATTTGCTTCATCATGCATATATCAGTGAGCTCAGAGAACAGAATGCAATTGACTTTGATGACATGATAATCAGAGCGATTCAGGAGGTAAATGCTGGCAAATATATTCCTGAATGGCGATACATACTGGTTGATGAGTTCCAGGATATATCAACAGCTCGAATGGAGTTCATCCAGACCATCATTAAAAATGGGCCACAGCCATCACTAACTGTCGTTGGTGATGATTGGCAGTCAATTTATCGATTTAATGGTGGAAAGTTAGAGCTAACAACTCGCTTTGGTGAAATCGTTGGTAGCTACACGCTTACTAAACTACAAAAGACTTTCCGCTATAACAATAGCATTGCCGATACTGCTGGTCAGTTCATTATGGAAAATCCTGAACAGTATAAAAAGTATATAGAAACGCATACTGTGGTTGAGGATTCACAGATTTATCTGCTTGATGACAAATCCCCAGAAAAAGGAGGTTTGAATAAAAGAGTCGCTGAGGTTGTTCAAAAGATTAGAGAGAATGATGCGACTGGAAGCATCGCCGTTATTGCTCGTTATAACTATCTTTTAAATGAGGCTAAGAGTGCATTAAAACAGATGAATAGTTTACGCAATGTTAACTTCTGGAGCTTCCATAAATCTAAGGGGTTAGAGGCAGACTATGGAATTTTGATCGGCTTTTTTCAAGGAAAGATGGGATTCCCTAATGAAAATAAAGACAACCTTATAGTTGAATCTCTGCTGCCATCTCTAGACCCATATCCTCATTCTGAGGAAAGGCGTCTCCTGTATGTAGGCATTACCCGAGCAAGGAAGAAAGTCTACATTATTGCCAATCCTACAGCACCATCCGATTTTGTGACGGAGTTACTCTCGCCAAAATACAAGATAAATGTTGTTTCAAAAGCATTCAGTGAGGAATCAAAAAAAAGGTTCAAGTGCCCATACTGTACAGATGGCTATCTAAGGTTGGTCAAGGGGCCGTATAGTGATTTCTATGCTTGTAGCACAGGTTTTGGCTGTCCTGTAGGAAAGGCTAGAGTGTGTGAGAAATGCCACTCACCCTCAATTGACACAAGGAATGAGAGCGTTTGCAATAATTCTCTTTGTGGTTGCAAAATTAAAATATGCCCTGAGTGCGGACGACCAATGAAAATCCGTAATGGTCAGTATGGTGACTTTTGGGGATGTACTGGTTATGGGATTAAGGATGACCAGTGCAAGGTTATCATCAAGGTCAAGCCAGGCTTATGATAGCTAATTACGTGAGTTAAGGTGGGGGGACATATGGATACGTTTTCCGAAATCATAAATGAATTCAATAGTACGTTTTCTACCAATGCTAGCCTGTGTGAAGATTTAAAGGTTGGGTGGGATCTGGGAGATTGTAGGTCTTTTGCTTTATACCAGTTAGTAGAAGACCAACGTAGCGCCCCCTTTGGTACGGTTCTATACCACCATATTGGCAGCTACAACACTGGTGAGGTATATGAGGCAGAGGGGACTGCTGGCTTCAGGCTCAGCTCACGGCTCGATAGTATTGAAAAATTTTTCCCTTTGTCTTCAAACAAGGCGACTCGTAGATTAGATATTGGGTATCGGTCATCCTGGCTTGGCGGTAGTTGTGCATTTTCCTCTATTCCGTTTAAGCGGTGGTGGGTTGATTCATTTAAAACATTGTGTGCAAATGTTCCTGCCCAGGCTGAGCTGGTTAACTCATTCTTGACGCGAGAGATAGAGGTTCTTGCGGACAAAGCTAGAAAAAATAACGATAAAAGTGGCTCAGTTTACAAGTGCTTCGTAGAACGGTTGGAGTACCTATCACTTCGTGTAAATCAAGATTTTCTTGATTCAACAAACTACATTCTTCATCCTGAACTGTTTTTTAATGTAATTTCAAATAATTTGGTTAGTTTGAATGAACAAGAGAAAAGGGAGTTGATGAACAAGGCAAGGAGAGATAGCCATTTTGATGATCCACTTAAGAAGTGGTGGTAATCAGCTGATGGCAGTCAGCAGTTCTACGCAATCATCAGACTTATGTAAGCAAGGTTGCACAGGGATATCAATTTCTCCCTAACTAGGCGAACTCATTGAACTTTAGAGTATCCGTAGGAGCGGGTTGACCATGATGCTGGATGATGGAAGGGCTGTCTCCTACAGCACGTTGAATAGGCTCTAAAAGGCAGTATGCCCAAAAGTAGCCAAAACAAGACACTGGTTTGAGATCGGTGTCAGGTGATAACTCGATCTGTACTGATCTTGTATCTGTCATGTTTGTATTCAATATTGCAATACATTGGTATTTAGATCTTTTTTTAACTCTTCAATTTTTTCTTCAAGTTTTTGTAACTGGCGAACCAATAGTAATTCTCTGCCTAATGCGGCATCTAACTGCATTTTTAGTGACTTTATCTCTTCCTCACCTAAATCTTTAGCTAATTTAATACTTTCAAGTTCTCGCTTTTTTATTGTTCTAGGAGACTCTATTTCATTTTTGTATGCGTTGATGAGTGTGATTAATGGTTGATGTTTTTCTCTTTTCGGTTTTAAGTACCCTGCATCTAAACCTGCTTCTTGTGATACAACAGAGAGGGTAATTGCTGATGGAGCTAAGTTTTTGTACTTCGCCAGTTCAGGCTTACCCTCTTTTAATCGTTGGAAGGCAGCATAACACTTTTCCAGTCCATTATTGCTCTTCATAACTTTAATCCTTGTTCATTTGATATTTCTTAAATTTATTAAGACTGTCTAATTCAGCCTCTAATACCTGATATTCACCATCTTTTGGTGCATAGAATTGCATTGCCTTTTGAATTTCAAGGATTTGTTTTTCTACTTTATCCCGTTTTATTACAGCACAATCCGAGCTTAAACAATCAGTAAACTCACCTAGGATACGGCAATCGCAACCATTAATGTTAGTGCACCCCCCCAACAGAGTTTTGTTATATACGATTTCGCCATTTTTAATTTTTTCCTCTGTTGTCGCTCTAAACTCAACAATACTGACCTCACCATCAAAAATTCGTTCTGCTTGTCTCGACATATAGCTACCTGATTTACCAAATAGTGGCTCATCTTCTAGTAGGTCATTAATAAATTGTTCCGCAACATCCATTGTGAAGGCGGCTTGGCAATCGAAAATAACGTGTGTTTCAGGAAGCATCCACTTTCCTGTTTGTGCATCATAGTGCCCGAAGATCGAAACGATATTCTGATGGTTTCGACTGTAGTATTTAGTTATTTCAGCTGTTAGATGTTTGTACTGACGCTTCAATGTGGGAATAGAGACAAAACCCGAGCTACATGCATAAAATGCTAGAGAGCGGCGGAGTTGATGGCTAGTCAATGGCCATACACCACCAATTTTGAACTTTAATTCTCCATTACCATCTCTTTCATTTTCGAAGTCGCGGGTCGGATCGCTCGCTTTCAACAGTTCCATATCTTTTTCGGTTATTACCGCATCTAGGAACCACTGGGGTAGTCCCAGGTTCTTGATTTTTCCGAATAGTGCATGCTTGCCCTCGTTATTAATTTCATTAACCGGCGCTATTAAAATACCAGCGCTTAAAAATAGAGGGGTTTCATTTGTACAGGCAATTTCTGACCCGAAACATAGCCCTTTAGTGATGCGTTGTAATACTTCAATGGCTTTAACGATAATATCTGGCGCATACCAAGCATCTTCTTTTCTGTAACCAGTGTATTTTGTTGTGGTGGAAATAAGTTTTATCATTCTTGCTGGCACAACAACTTTTCCACTATCGTCTTTTTCTTCTTTATGTATATCAATAGTGGATATGCAATTTAATGGTAGGCGCATAACCTCCTGATGACGCATGCCAGTATATAGGTGAATGGCAGTTTTTAATGTAAATTGTATCTGTTTAATGCTGCTTAATAACTCATGCACAGTTGTAACATTTGGGAAAATACTGTTTAGGTCATATGCCCTAATCGCTTCTTGCATTGTTGGCTGGCATTTAATTTTAGTCTTTTTCTGAGACGAGAGGGTCAGGCCATAACCTTTCTCCGAAAACCTAACTAAAAATGCAGTTATTTTTGATGTTCCAGAATGTAATTTCTCCATCTCATCCGTGAGTGCATTTACAAGGTGGAGGTATAAAGAAACGGGTATCACTGGGTGTTGCTTTTCCTTATTTTTGTTGCGAGATAGTTTTACACAGCAAACAGTATAGCCAATTTTATCTTTCCCCAAATCAACCAGTTTTGAAATAAGACCATTTAAAGATTTTTTACTTCTGTCTTTACTGTGAGCAAGAGCTTGGATATTTGTTTTGTTTTCTAGCACATCGCGAATATACATTAGTCGGTTGTTGAATGGGTTGTTGCTAAGTTTTGAGGCCAGATCTGTAATATTATGTATGACACGAAAATAATCATATAAGGTTGAAATGCATAACCGACCCAGCCGTCCAGAACCTGATTTGTAAATTAGACAAAACATAAGCCATTTGACTTCTTTTCTTAGTTGTAACGTGTGTTCCTCATTCACACCGCAAATCGATTTAAAATCTAGGCTAGAGGCTGAACTTCCAGAGGGTGCATAAGGCGTAAAATTCCAAATATCATTGCCATATATCGCGGTTGGATTTCCCTTTGAATCCTTACATAGAACGAAATTATCCGATGGAGGTGTTGTTTCTAATTCTCCAGAAAATTCGTCTGGCCTGTATATATTGGAGTTTGAGTGGCTTTGGGAGTTATACAATTTGTTGGTAATAACATTCATAATATCATTCCCATTTCAGCATAACGTTCTAGCCTAAAAGACCAAAATGTTGTTAAATCACCATACTCAAAAACATCAACATACAGTTTATCTATAAGCATTTTTGTTTTAACAGAATAATTTTGCAAACGCTCTAATAGATAATCAATACGTACGCAAAGCACCCTAAGAAGTTTTTCTGTTCTTTGAGTGTCAGTTGACATTTTCAATACCTGTTCTATGACGTATCGCACGCTTAATATTTTGTGTATATCATCACGATCTGCATGAATTATGTATTTGGAACAAAATAAACAACCGAATTGTTTTTTACAGTCTGGTTCAATCGGTGTGTAATCCTGTATTTTTTCTGGATTCCCTTTATTAGAGCAATGGCCGGTAGAGATTGATATGTCATTCCCTATTTTATCTTCTGTGATTTTAATTTCTTTGGCTGCTTTCTTTATTGCTGACCATAGTGTACCTAGTTCTTTTTTGCTGGTATCTGGTGACGATGGTGTATATGATTTTTGGTTTGTTTTTTCATCATGATTTAGGGCCTTGGCGGTTATTTTTGTTCCATGTTTCTCTTCATGATAGTGAACGCTTTTAAATTTCCTTACCTTACGACTACGTAAAATCGAAGCTTTTTTATAAAAGAAGAATTTTCTTGCTCGTGTCACTAAGCCTGCTATGTTTGCCTCTGTATATTGAACATGTTCACCATTGTTATTTATTCTAAAGAATAGATATTTAAACTCTTTTCCCTGTAAAATATATTCGCGAAATGTCAGGTAGTCTTTTAAAATCCTTAAGCCATGTTGGGAGCCAAGGCTGTATTCTACAGTCTTACCACCTGCTCTAAATTTCACAGCTCTAAAGCTATTGTTAGTAATATGACGCTCAATATTAAGAGTGTTGTCATAAATAATTTGCCTAGCTTCAGTACCATAGGATCCAGTCATTAGCATAAAAACTTGCATATATGCATTTAAAGCCATTGCTGCATCTGCTATCCGATAACGGCTATTTAAGCCAAGACTATTATGTTTTTCTATGCATTTTTGTGATCTCTTTATATCGTGAGAATTTTTAAATTTGGTTCTATGGTTAATATTACTTAGTTCGTCTGCGGTAGATAATCTACCCTCCTTATAGTTATACAGATCTGCATAAGAGGTTGTATATGGTGTTTTAATGCTGAGATTTGAAGGGAAGACATAAGTATGATAGTTAGGCATTTTCAGTAACCAAGGATACGGTTGCATTTCTAAAACAGCAGAGCCATATCCTTTAGCGATGGCTAGAAATACTTCAGCATTGTGTTGTACTAACGACTTTTCTGGTGCATCTTCATCTTGAGTTTCAAAGGTGATAGTTATAATTCCAGAGGTGATATGCTTGCCTTCTTCCGCCCCAAAATGGATTGTGGCCATGTCTTTCATGGCTCTCTGCCTAGGGCTAGCAGTACTGGGTTGTATTTTTCTATGGTAAATTTGGTCGTTTAAATGATTTGTAAACGCAATATATGCTAAACGAAATGACTCTGGTGTTTTAAATAGACCTGTGTAGTTGTTACTGTCAGTCCAGTTTAGAATGGTTCGTATATACTTTAGAAAAGTTAAAATGGTTGTATCTTCCCATTTTTGAGTTACTATATGATCGTACAGCAAAGTTAAAAAGTATTGTCGCTCCTTTTGTAAACTATCAATGCAAACTGCTTGTATATTTTTTTGAGGCTTATATTTCATACCTCTAACACTGTATGCAATTATGCCAATATCAAATGAATTTTTGAGTATAGATTTTGGTAACAAAAGGCAAACTTTTTCAGGTGCATCTTCATACGTAAGTAGTTGGCTCGTTTCGAGATCGATAGTTTCTCTTGTGATCATGTCAGGATGTCTTATCTGATCCATTTTCATTTGACCTCATCGGATATATCTTTGTTCTGCAATACATCACCGAAAAGGACATTTTCAAATGTCTCTTGAGCCTCTAGTAGTTCACTGGTTTGGCTGAATAACTTTAAATAATTCTCAGTAGTAGATTGATGCGCATGATGCAGACGATAGCGTATATGGTTGAGCTCTGTCCCTGCCAGCATCTTTTTTTCTGAAATCAGTTTTTGGCATCCTTTATATAAAAGTAGGGCGAATGTTGCTCTGAGCCAATGAAATGAAAAGTCGGGTGAAATTTTATTTCCTGCAATCCGCAGTAATTTGAATTTCAAATTTCTCGTTACTTGGCCTAGTGCTGGCGATAGTGTCATTTTGTAGCGTGGATCTAAATGGGACATATATCGACAGTCACCTGTCGGACTTAAAAAAAGATACATATCATCATCGTTAAAAATATCGCCGTATTTTTGTTTGAATTTTTCTCTGCGTTCAGTGGCTTTTTTCGAGAATGCCCATGTTTTTATTTTTTCGCCCAACCAGGCAGGCACATGCAAAATGTGAGGTTTATCATATTTTGTATCGCAACCATTTTGGCTATTCGCAAATAATTTGTAACTCATTTTCTTTTGGCTTAAATACTGATCCTCAAAAAATTTCAAATGCCTCATTCGCATAGTGAGAATGGTCTGCTTTCTCTCCCCTGTGCATAATGCAAGATAAACTATTAACTTCTCATCTATTTCGAATTCACCAGTCTGTAATGCATCTAATAGCGCATCCAGTTCTTTTTGAAACAGGGGTCGTAAATCCTCTCCTTCATCTCTGACATAGCCAATGCTAACAGGTGCTGGCTCTGCTGTTCTGACAGTTTGAGAGCGCTTCTCACCATCGATGCGATAAAGATTTCCAGAGGTGGTTTGTTTAAAAACAGTAAAGCTGGTTAGTTTTTCTACTCTTTCAAGATCTAAGTCAATATTCGGCAGCGTTGCAGCAAACTTATAAAATTGATATACAGCACCTGTTTTTGCATTTAATAATCCAGGTGTTGGTTTCTCCACATGCATCAGATGTGAATAGTACCGCCATGTAGGTCGTTTGGATTTTAATGAGTGTTTGAAGTCAAAGAGATCAATTGGTGCCTGTTCGTTGTTATTGCCCCTTGCGCTTTCGCAAAAAATCTTATAATCGAGCAGGAGGGAAGCCTTTTTACGTATGTCCCTTGTGTCCTTGTAATTATCTCTATTGTCGGTTGCTATTTTAAGTAGGAAGAGATTGGCTAAATGCCACGGTGTTCCATCGGCCTCTAGTAATATTGGAAATAGATAAACGCTATCATCTGAGTCAGATGAGTTATTGAGTCCTGTTATATAGTAGTCACCATTCGTAATAGGTAGAGAATGATTATTGATAGGGTAGGTGGACAGATATGCATCCGTATTAGGCAAATGATGTATTAGAACAATCCGTTGTGCCTTTGTTAGTTGCATCATGTCATCCTTGCAATCACCACTCTGACTCAAAGGGTAGTTCGCTTGGAGAGTTTGTCAAACTCACAATCTTACACTTCAATTGTCTATTGGAGATCTTAACTACTAGCGAAGGTCGTAGGTTCGACTCCTATTACCGGCACCAGATGCGGCAAGGCTCGCAGCGATGTGGGCCTTGTTCATTTAAGGGGTGGGCTGTAGTGGTCTAATCATCCCGGACACCATTTTAGGTGGTACAGTCGCCACCATGACCTGAGGTGTTCAATGACAAG
>NZ_JANFNV010000011.1:0-133382 GCF_024436075.1 Aeromonas sp. JL9
TCTTGTCATTGAACACCTCAGGTCATGGTGGCGACTGTACCACCTAAAATGGTGTCCGGGATGATTAGACCACTACAAAATCATCAGCAACAAACTCAGCCCACGCATCCATCATGGGCCGACGCTGGTCTAGCAAGTCTGTGCGGTGGTATGCAGCTTCTACCTTGTTTTTCACTGTGTGGGCTAACGCTCGTTCAGCGAGATCCCTCGCATAGCCTTGCTCGCTGCACCAGTCCCGAAAGCTGGAACGAAAGCCATGTGCCGTTGCCAGACGGCACGGCAAGCCGTCAGGATCAAGAACTCCAGCATTAAGCGAGTTACATCGTAACGTTGTGTTGTCCTCAGATGTTGCTGAACAAAGGCTGGAATGTCACGCCAAGGCATGGCAGGTTGATGCTCGGTACGAATGGCTTTACTGGGTTGTAGTGGGTGCAAGTGATTTACCACATCGACCGGGTTTGCTTGGCAGTGACCATGCGCCCAGGCCCAAGCCATGACCGCATGCAACCGTTGTTTCACACGGCTGGCAGTTTCAGGGATCTCCAACCAGATAGGCATTAAGACCTCAGCGATCTGTGCAGGAGTGATGGCAGAGATTGAGTACTGGCCAATCATGGGAAATGCGTACTGCTCGAGTGTCGAGATCCATTGTTTGCCGTGTTTGGGATTTTTCCATCCAGGTAGCAGTTTGGAATGAACTTCTCGAGCAGCTGCCTCGAAAGTTGGGATAGAGGGTTTACTCTCTTCAGCACGTTTTAGTTCGAGTGGGTCAAGGCCATTGGCAAGCTGCTCTCGCATCTTCTGTCCTTGCTTGGTGGCATCGGCTATGGATATCTCGGGGTACGAGCCAAGTCCTGTATTTCTGCGTTTACCGGTTACTGGGCTGACATAGCGAAGCACCCAGTTGCCACGACCTTTCGTCGTTGACGGATGAAGTGCAAGGCCAGTCACGCCACCATGTGCAATCGCTTTGTCATCTGGCTTGAGATTACGTGCTTTAGTATCGGTAATAAGTGCCATTGGGAAGATTCCTTGAGAATGTGGCATGCCATGGACTATGCCATCCATCGTGCCATTTAGTGCTGGGTGGCGTCACTTCAAATTGGACGTTGTTGGATGAGTGTTGATGTAACTATATGATTTAAAGTGAAGTTTTTGGGGGTTGTTGGATTTTTCTGGATTTGATTCAGGCGGTCTGTCTCTCCGCCACATACCAAGCCCGACCTGTTTAGCAGGTTGGGCTTTTTCTTTTGGTGATGTGCTGAGGGACTATCCGGCCGCCTGTGTATCTGTGGTCATCGAGCCGGGTTAATGCTGTTGGATGCTCGCCGTGCCTGCCAGGAGTGCAGGCGCTGCTGCGCCCCGATGATGAAGACAAAAAAGACCGGTACGAAGAAGATGGCCAGCAGGGTGCCGCTGATCATGCCGCCAAACACGCCGGTGCCGATGGCGTGCTGGGTCTCCGCGCTGGCGCCACTGGCGAGCATCAAGGGCACCACCCCGAGGGTGAAGGCCAGCGACGTCATCAGAATGGGGCGCAGGCGCAGGCGGGCAGCAGTAACAGCCGCATCAAGCAGTGAGCGCCCTTCGCAGTGCAACTGGCGTGCAAACTCCACGATGAGGATGGCGTTCTTGGCCGACAGACCGATGATGGTGATCATGCCTACTTTAAAGAAGACGTCGTTGGGCATACCGCGCAGCATCACGGCCGCGACAGCACCGAGCAGGCCCAGCGGCACCACCAGCATCACCGAGAGCGGGATCGACCAGCTTTCATAGAGTGCTGCCAGAACCAGGAAGACCACCAGCGCCGACAATAGCATCAGCAGGGGGGCCTGCTCGGCCGACTGGCGCTCTTGCAACGACTGTCCCGTCCAGGCCAATGTGAAGCCTGGCGGCAATTGCGCCACCAGACGCTCAATCTCCGCCATCGCCGCTCCGCTGGAGATGCCGGGCGCGGCCCCCCCGACAATACGCACGGCAGGGAAGCCATCGAAGCGCATCATCTGTTGCGGCGATTCGCGCCATTCCGGTGTCACCACCTCCCGCAGGGGGACCATGCCGCCGCTGGCATTGCGCACCCGCAGGCCGAGCACATCATCGAGCTGCATGCGCGCCGACGCGTCGGCCTGCAGAATGACCTGCTGCATGTGTCCGCCGTTGGGGAAGTCGTTGACGTAGAGCGACCCCATTGCGGCCGACAGGGTACTGCTCACGCTGGCGAACGAGAGTCCCATGGCTTCGGCCTTCTGTCGGTTGATCTCGAGGTGAATGCTCTGGCCGGGAGGCAGATTGTCGGGATACACATCACTGACTACCTGGCTTTTGGCGGCCAGTTCCAGCAGTTGTGCCTGGGCGGCCAGCAGCGCGGCTTCCCCCCGGTTGGCTCTGTCTTGCAGGAAAAGGGTGAAGCCGGAGGCGGTACCCAGCTCGTCGATGGCGGGCGGCAGCAGGCTCATTACCGTGCCTTCAGGAATATTTGCCATAGCCGCTTGTGCCAGATCTGCCTCTTCGGCTGCCGTGGCGCCATGACGCTGATCCCAATCTTTGAGCATGGTGAAGGCCATGGCGGCATTGGGGCCTGCGCCGGAGAAGCTGAAGCCCTGCACCACCAGGTTGGTGTCCAGCGCCTCGCGAGAGGCGACGTGAGCCTCGAAGGCCTTGACCACCTCAAGAGTACGCTCGCTGGTGGCGCCGGTCGGTAGCTGGATGGAGGTCATGAAGTAACCCTGGTCCTCGTCCGGCAGAAAAGAGGAGGGCAGCTGGGCGGCGGCGAGGGCCAGCACGGTGCAGAGGGCGGCAAAGGTTGCCATCATCCGTCCGCTGCGCCCGACCAGCCGGGTTACCCACGCACCGTAGCCTGCCGTGAACCGCTCGAAACCCCGGTTGAAGGCACCGAAGAAGCCGTGCTTCTCATGATGATCCGGACTGACCGGACGCAGCAAGGTGGCGCAGAGCGCAGGCGTCAGGGTCAGGGCGAGGAAGGCCGAAATGAGGATCGACACCGCCATCGACAGGGTGAACTGCTGGTAGATGACCCCCACCGAGCCGCTGCCAAACGCCATGGGGAGGAACACCGCCGTGAGCACCAGGGTGATGCCGATCACCGCCCCGGTGATCTCTTTCATGGCCTGCGACGTCGCCTCCCGGGGCGAGAGCCCCCGGCTGGCCATCAGGCGCTCGACGTTCTCCACCACCACGATGGCGTCGTCGACTATGATGCCGATGGCCAGCACCATGCCGAACATGGTGAGGGAGTTGATCGAAAAACCGGCCAGCAGCATCACCGCGAAGGTGCCAAGCAGAGCGATGGGGGCGACGATGGCCGGGATCAGGGTGTAGCGCAGGTTTTGCAGGAAGAGAAACATCACCAGAAACACCAGCACCATGGCTTCCAGCAAGGTATGGATCACCTTTTCGATGGAGACCTTGACGAAAGGGGCCGAGTCAAAGGGGATCGAATAGGCCATGCCCGCTGGCAGGGTGGGAGCGAGCTGGGCGAGACGGGTGCGCACCGCATCGGCGGTACGCACGGCGTTGGCGCCGGGGGAGAGCTGGATGGCGGCGCTGGTGGCGGCCACCCCGTTCTCCCGGTTGGAAAAGGCGTAGGATTGCGCCCCCAGCTCGACCCGGGCGACATCACCCAGCACCAGCTTGGCGCCATCACCACCGGCTCGCAGCACGATGGCGGCGAATGCCTCGGGGGTCGTCAGTTGGCCTTGAACCGTGAGGGGAACCGTCAGGCGTTGCCCCGGCAGGGCGGGTTCATCACCGAGGCGTCCCGGTGCAATCTGGATATTCTGCTGCTCGATGGCCTGTGCCACCTCGCTGATAGTCAGCCCGTAGGCGGCGAGTTTGGCCGGATCTACCCAGATGCGCATGGCCTGCTCGGCGCCGAACAGCTGCACTCGTCCTACCCCGTCGATGCGGCGCAGCTCCTGCACAATATTGCGTGCCATGTAGTCGTTGAGGGCAACCTCATCGAAGCGGCCATCCGGTGAGGTCATGCCGACCATCATCAGAAAGCCGGATGAGGCGGACTCTACCTGCAGGCCGGTTTGCCGCACCGCTTGTGGCAAGCGAGGTTCGACCGCCTTGATGCGGTTTTGCACGTCCATCTGGGCAAGCTCCGGATCGGTGCCCGGCTTGAAGGTGGCAGTGATCTGCGCGCTGCCCGAGGCGTCCACAGAGGACTCGAAGTAGAGCAGGTTCTTCACTCCCGACAGCTCGCGCTCGATAAGGCTCACCACCGCATCATTCAGGGTCTGCGGTGTGGCGCCCGGATAGGTGGCATAGAGGGTCACCGACACCGGCGCCACCGAGGGATAGCGGGAGATGGGGAGCTTGGGGATGGCGATGACCCCTGCCAGTACGATGAACAGGGCGATCACCCAGGCAAACACCGGGCGATGGATAAAAAACTGCGGCATGGATAACTCTCCGATTCAGCGAATGCCACTGTCAGCCGGTTGGCTGACAGCGGGTGGTTGCCAGGGGGACGCTGTGACCTGAACCCCCAGGGTCAGACGGTCGATCCCTTCGATCACCACCTGTTGCCCGGCACTGAGCCCGGACGCGATGCGGTACTGGCTATTCACCAGTTCAGCGGTATTGACCGGAACCAGCTGTGCCTGCCCCTGGCCATCCACCACCCACACGCTGGTCTGACCCGATGTGCGCACTACCGCCTGCTGGGGCACGGTCAGGGCGTTGGCATAGCGGGCACGGGGGATGCGCGCCTGCACATAGAGGCCGGGCAACAGCCGCCGCTCGGGATTGTCCACCAGCACCCGCAGCAGCACGTCGCCGGTCCCGGCATCGACCTCTATGCCGGAGAAGAGGATGTGCCCCTGCATCCCCAGCGGTGTGCCATTGCTGCCGAGGATCTCCACCGCCAGTTCCGGTGCCGTTGAGCCAGCCTGTTGGCGCAGGGATTCCAGCACCGAGGCCGGTTGGCGCACATCGACGTAGACCTGATCAATCTGCTGGATCCGGGCCATGGGTGTGGCATCGGTGGGAGACACCAGGGCCCCTTCACTCACCAGCGCCTGATCGATGCGTCCGGCGATGGGGGCCTCCACGCTGGCAAATTGCAGGTTCAGCTGGTGCCGGGCCAGAGTCGCCCTGGCCTGGGCTACATCGGCGGCCGCCTGATCCCGCTGGGAGATCGCATCGTCATAGGTCTGGCGGCTGATGGCGTCGGTGCGCAGCAGCGGCTTCAGGCGGTCAATCTGGATGCGGGCGCGGGCCAGCACGGCCTCGGCCCGTTGCAATGCGGCGGCGGCGCTGTCGACATCAGCCTTGAAGGGGGCCGGGTTTATCTGGAACAGCACTGTGCCTGCGCTGATCTCGGCGCCCTGCTCGAACAGGCGGCGCTGCACGATACCGCTGATCTGGGCGCGAATGTCGGCGCTGCGCAGTGCCGCCACCCGGGCGGGCAGATCCTCGCTGATGACAAGCTCCCGACCAGTCAATGTCAGCACCGACACTTGAGGAAGGGCGGGTGCCTCCTGCTCTTGCGGCGCGACATCGCAACCCGCCAACCCGAATGCGGCAATGACGGCGAGCAGGGCGCCCGCATACCGCTGTTTGACAAACATCATCCACTCACCTCGTTAAACCGTCTCTCCGGTGTGATGTGACCGAAGAGTGCATCGAGCGGCTATTATGGCGAGGGGCTATTGCGAATGATTCGAGGCTTTGTGGAGAATCCATGGAGGCGATGATAAAGTTCAACGCCACCTTTTTTCGAGTCCGACCATGTCCCATCTCAATGCTTCCGCCAGCTCGGCGGGCCAGTCACTGGTACTGATTGCAGAGGATGAAGCCGAGATCGCCGACATCCTCGCCGCTTACCTGCAACGTCATGGCTTGCGCTCCCTGCACGCCGCCGATGGCCGTGAAGCACTGGCCATGCATCAGGCATTCAAACCCGATCTCCTGCTGCTGGATGTGCAGATGCCGCAGCTGGATGGCTGGCAGGTACTCAGCGAGATCCGGGCGCGTGGCGATACGCCGGTGATCATGCTGACCGCCCTCGATCAGGATCTCGACAAGTTGATGGGGCTGCGCATGGGGGCGGATGACTATGTGGTCAAACCCTTCAATCCGGCCGAAGTGGTGGCGCGAGTGCAGGCCGTGCTCAGGCGCACCCGGGCCGTAAAGCCTGCCACGGCGAACGTGTTGCGGGTCGGCCAGTTTCAGATCGATCTGGAGAGCCACGAGGCCAGCATTTTCCGCGATGACCAGCAGCAGGTGCTGGAGCTGACCCTGACCGAGTTCAAGTTGCTCGCCTCTTTGATGCGGGCGCCGAAACGGGCGTTCAGTCGCGCCGAACTGCTGACTCACTGCTTGCCGGAGGGGGATACCCAGGAGCGTACGGTGGATAGCCACATCAGCAAGTTGCGCAAAAAACTGGAGACACACGGCATTCAGGGGGTCCCCGCCAGTGTCTGGGGCGTTGGCTATCGCTTCGGGGGCGATGCATGAAATCGGCGCCCGGCCTTCGCAGGCAGATCATCCGTTCTCTGGGCTTGATGACGCTTGGTATCATCTCCCTCGCGGTGATCGGCACCTATGTGTTTTATGGCATAGCCGTGGCGTTTGTGCCGGGCAGCATCTCCGAGACCTGGGTGCCCTCCAGAGTCGAGATGATCTGGATCGGCTCCACCATTCTCATCGCATTGGGGATGGCGCTGTACGTGGCGGTGCGCCTCTCTCGCCGCATCCTGACTCCCCTCAACTCGGTGGCAACCAGCCTGCGCGAGGTGGCCGAGGGCAAACTCGATGCCCGCGTGCCGGAGGATGAGCAGGCGATCGGGGAGACGGCGCAACTGGTGCGCGACTTCAACACCATGGCCGAGCGGCTGCAGAGCATGACCCGCGAGCGGGAGTTCTGGAATGCCGCCATCGCCCACGAATTGCGCACTCCGGTGACCATTTTGCGTGGCCGCTTGCAGGGGCTGGCCGAAGGGGTATTTCCTCCCAGCAGCGAACTCTTCGAGGGGTTGCTGCGTCAGGTGGAGGGGCTCAATCACCTGATCGAGGATTTGCGGGTATTGAGCCTCAACGACAGCGGCCATCTGGAGTTGCAGCGGACCGAGGTCAGGCTGGCCGACGAGCTTGCCGTGGTGCTTGAGGCATTTGCCAGCTCTCTGGCGGCGAGCGGATTTGTGTTGCAGCGGGAGCTCGATAGCGAACTTCATGTCTGCTGCGATCTGTTTCGCATCCGTCAGGCTCTGATGGCGCTGTTGGAAAATGCCCAGAAGCACGCGCTGCCGGGCCTGCTGACCGTGCGGCTGTATCGCTCGGAGAGTGTGTGCGTCCTGAGTGTGGAAGATGAGGGGCCAGGCATCAGCGAGGAGATCGCCGCCTGTATCTTCGATGCGTTTCGTCGCGGAGATCCGTCACGCTCGCGCAAGAGCGGCGGTAGCGGACTCGGACTCGCCGTGGTCAAGGCGATTGCAGAGGCCCACGGCGGCAGCGCAGTTTGCCAATCTACCGGACGGGGAGGGAGCCGATTCGTGCTCTCCTGGCCCATCTCAGCCATGCCCGGTTGCCCTGAAATTTAGCCTGCGGGCGGCAGGTTATAGTGAAGCTATACAGCTGCCAGCACAGGGGCGTTCGACAAGCGACTGCCATAAGGGTTTTCGCCGCTTGTGCCGGGTGAGCAGGAGGGATTGGGACATGGTTCATTTGGCGCGAAATCATGGTTTTTTGCTGTCAAAAATTGAAACCGTTTTCAGAAATCCTTTTCAACTGTGATCCGCTTCAAAGCTTTTTCGGGCGCCAACCTCTAGCATTGGCTCCACGAATTAGGGGCTAGCGCTCCCGATTTTCCCGCTGTGGGAGGTAACCGGATGATCCGGCTATTTCCTTCGTTACTTTCGACGGTCATCATGGATGGCCGTTTTTTTTTGAGTTATTTCACGGTAAAGGGTCGAGCCGCTGGCGCTTTACCGTTAAAATTCCGCTTTTGCACTTGCCCGTGAGTCTTGATGTCTGCGTCCACCCTCTCTTCGGATAGTTATGCCCTGCTCGCCACCCTGCAATTGCAGCGCGTTGCCAGTACCCGTTTGCTGCAAGATCAACTGGCGATGGGCCATGCCCTGATCGATAAACTGACCCGACTGCAGGATGCGGGGCTGGTCAGATTGCGCGGGGAGCAGCAGTGGAGCCTGACCGCCGAGGGGACGCTGGCGCTGATCCTGGGGGTGCGTGCCGGTCTCTGCCCGGAGCCGGACTGGAGCCGGGTGCCCTCATTGACCGGGCAGGATCTCACCCACGCGGTGGTGCGCGAGCTCTGCCGCGGCAAGGCGGGGGAGATCCCGACCTATTTCTCGGCCAGCGATCTGCTGACCCTGCTCGATACCCCGGGCGCTCACCAGTTGCTGGCGGGCTCCAGCCCCGCCTGGCAGCAAATGTTGCTGGAGCACTTCTCGCTGCAACTCTTGCTCGATGCCCCCTATGAAGAGCGCTGGCCGCTGGCCAATGCGCTGGTGCGCTGCGCTCCCGAGGTGCAGGCCCGGGCCAAAGCGTTCGAGGCGGAGTGGCGCTGGCTCTGCGGGGATGGCGAGAGCACATCGCCAACCGGCGAGGACAAGGATGCCGCCCCCGGCTGGCTAGCCCTGCAGGCGCTGGCCCAGCAGAGCCAGAGCGGCCCGCTTGGCGAGCGGCTGCTCACCGCGCTGGGCCAGTGGCAGGAAACCGATGAGGGTGAAGCGGGCCAGTGGCCCCGTTCATTCAGCGCCCTGCTCTGGCTTGGCTGGTTGCAGCAGGCCGATCCCGTCATCGCCAGCGAACAGCGCAAGAAGTGGCAGCGCAGCCTGATCGGTCAGTTTCCCCTGCTTGCCGATCTGCTCAGCCAGTGGGCGGGCGATCGCCACGGTCAGGCGGTCGGCCTGTTCGATACCCTGCAGTTGCCTGTGGAGGAGCTCCACTGGGGCTATCTCTGGCTCGATCTCTGCGCGCTGGCCCGTCACGGTGCCCAGAGCCCGCAGGTGGCCATGTTGCACAAGTGGGACCTCTCCCACCTGCTCGATGCCGAGCCCCATCATCGCCTGATGGCATTTTGTCAGGATCTGCTGCGCATCTTGTTGGGCGAGGCGGCCAAAGGGGCGCCCCTGTGCCAACTGCGCGGCAGTGAGGAGAGTGCGCAAGAGAGCAGTGATGAGCAGGATGATGACGGGGATGAGGATAAAACCGCGGCCTCTGCCAGCTGGCTCAACTGGCTGCAGGGGCTGGGACGCTCCAGTGGCGTGCGCAAGCCGCAGGAGCGGTTGGTGTGGCTGCTCCATGCCGAGGGGCCCGAGCTGGAGTGCAAGATCCAGAAACTGAGCACCAAGGGGGAGTGGACCGCCGGTCGCCGGGTCGATCCGGCCCTGCTCTCTACCCAATATGCCGCCATGCTCGATGAGCATGACTGGGCACTGGTTCGCACCCTGCCACGGGTGATAGGACGGCTGCCGCGGGATGTCTGGGCGCCGCTGGCCGATCACCCCCGCTTGTTCAACGCCAAGGGGCAGAAGCTGCAACTGGCCATCAGCGCCCCCCTGCTGCAGGTGGTGGCCACCGAACAGGGGATGAGTGCGCAGCTCTGCCCCGATGCGGCCGCTCGCGGGGCCCATATCATGCCGCTGGCGCAGGATCTGTGGCAGCTGATCCTCACCCCGCAGCCGCTGCTCGACCGCTTGCCTGCGCTCGAATCCATCCCGCTGCTGCCCGCCGAGGGGCTGGCCGAGCTGCAACGCACCCTGGACGCCATTCCCGAGCTGCCCTGGCACAGTCAGGTTGCGGGGCTTAGCGGCAACGCCGAACTGGCTCCCTGGCCGGGCATTCCTTCGGTGCAACTGGATTGGCAGGATGGTCAGCTGTCGGTCAAGCTGGTGACCCGATTTGAGGATCTGCCGCCCCAGCCCCTTGGCAAGGGGGAGTCGATCGTGCGGCAGGGGATCAAGGCGTATCACTACTGGCAGCGGGATCTCGGGGCCGAGAAGGGGCAGGCCCAGTTGCTGCGCAATCAATTGCCCATCGGCCTGCCCGGCAGCGAGTGGCTGCTGCAGGGGGAACAGGCGCTGGCGCTGGTCAATGCCCTGCCCGAGCTGGTGGATGCCGGTGTGGTCATTCACTGGCATCAGGACAGCGCTCGCCTCAAGAGCCTCGATGAAGCGGCTCTGAGCCTGCGCATCGAGCGGCGGCAGGACTGGTTCCAGGTCGAAGGGGCACTGGCCCTTGATGAGCACCAGATCCTCGACCTGCGCCTTATTTTGCGCCAGATGACCCCGGGCCAGCGCACCGTTCAGCTCGATGAGAAGACCAGCCTGATGCTGAGCGACAAGCTGGTGGAGCGGCTCACCATGCTGGGGGCCATGCTCGATGAAGAGCAGCGCATCAACAACAAGCTGGCCTATCCGCTCACTCGTCTGCTCTCGGTCATTACCACCGAAGGGGATGCAGCGTGGCAATCCCTGCAGCAGGAGTGGCAGCAGGAGGTCGATTGCCCGGACGAGCTGCTTACCTCCCTGCGGGACTATCAGAAGGAGGGGGTGCGCTGGATGGCGACCCTGGCCCATCACGGTTTTGGTGCCTGTCTGGCCGATGACATGGGTTTGGGCAAGACACTGCAGGCGCTTATCGTGCTGCGGATGCGCCAGCACCTTGGCCCTGCGCTGGTGGTGGTGCCCAAGTCAGTGGTCACCAACTGGCAGGAGGAGGTGACCCGTTTCGCCCCCGAGCTGGATGTGGTGGTGTTCGAGAACCCGGCCGAGCGGGAGGGGATCATTCGCGAGGCCAAGGCCGGTCAGGTGATCCTCATCAACTACGGCATGCTTGGCAGCCTGGCGGAGGCGCTCAAGTCCCGCCGCTGGTCCTCCATGGTGCTTGATGAGGCCCAGCAGATCAAAAACGCCGGTACCCAGCGTGCCAAGCTGTTGTTCCAGCTCGACGGCGATTTTCGCCTCGCCCTCTCCGGCACCCCCATCGAGAACCATCTGGGGGAGCTGTGGAGCCTCTTCACCTTTATCAACCCGGGGCTGCTCGGCAGCCTTGGCGAGTTCAAGCGTCGCTTTGGCAAGGCGGTCAAGGATCCCCAGCACATGGCGCTGCTGCGGGCGGTGATCAGCCCCTTCATCCTGCGCCGTCTCAAGCAGCAGGTGCTGACCGAGCTGCCGGACAAGACCGAGATCATCCACCACATCAGCCTCTCCCCCGAAGAGCGCCAGCTCTACGAGGCGACCCGGCGGGAAGTGGTGCAGCAGGTGCAAAGCGCCGATGGTCGCGCCCTGATGCATGTGCTGAGTGGCCTGACCCGGCTGCGCCGTCTATGCTGCTCACCGGAGCTGGTGATGCCCGAGTGGTCGCAAACTAGCAGCAAGCTGGACGAGGCGATGGCCCTGCTGGAAGAGGCGATCGACGGTGGTCATCGGGTGCTGGTGTTCAGCCAGTTTGTCGATCTGCTGAGCCTGCTGCGGGCCCGCATCGAGCAGAAGTCCTGGGATTACTGCTATTTGGATGGGGGCTGCTCCGCCAAGTCCCGTCAGGACTCCATCCTGCGTTTTCGTCATGAGGAGGTGCCGCTGTTCCTCATCAGCCTCAAGGCAGGGGGGACCGGCCTCAACCTCACCCAGGCCGATACCGTGCTGCACCTCGATCCCTGGTGGAACCCGGCGGTGGAAGATCAGGCGAGCGATCGGGCGCACCGGATGGGCCAGACCCAGCCGGTGACCGTGTACCGGCTGGTGTGCGAGCAGACGGTGGAGGAGAAGATTGTCGCCCTGCACGACGAGAAGCGGGCGCTGGCCGATGGGTTGCTGAGCGGCCAGTCCGAGGTGCGCGGGCTGGATGTGGAGAGCCTGCGTGCCCTGCTGATGGGCTGATTGGCGACGCCGCCTTCCACACCACCTATCGATACAGACAAGGGGAGAACATCCAGGATGTTCTCCCCTTTCTTATTTGGGGTGCTGATGCGGGATACATCGTTTATCGCGGCAAGGCGGCCCAGCTATTCCTGATCCAGTCACCCCTGATAGAGATAGAGGTGCAGCCGCTCGATGATGGGCTCGCCGCCAATCTTGCGATCTCGCCGCGCCTGCCGGCTCTTGGGGGGATAGTTGCTCAGATGGGTGACTGCAGGCGGGGTATCCGAGCAGAGCAGCAGGGGCAGGCTCGCCTTGATCTGCTGCTTGCGCGGGGTGCGCTCCAGCCAGAGCAGGTTGATCATCGGGTGGGTCTTGACCGGGCGGCGGATCCGCAGCTCGGCATCGGCGGGCAGACGGCGAATGTCGTACACCTCCTGATCCACCATCTTGCTCCACTCCTCGTTGTTGGAGAGGGCCGGTATGTAGCGGCGGCTGCGCTCCAGCATCTCAAGCACCTGCTCGCGACTGAGGCGATTGATGGTCTGCTTGTCAGCCCAGGTAAAGCCGAGGGATTGCAGCTCCCCCGCCAACAGGGTCAGTTTGCGGTAGACCTGCAGGGTGATCACCCCGGGCAGGGCGGTATGTACCAGCTCGAACTTCTCGTCACGTCCCCCCGCCTGCTGCACCAGCGCCTTGAAATCGAGCTTGTGCTGGTTGATTTGGTCGATCAGCGGTTGCAGCAAGGGGGCTGCGGCGGCAGGAAAGCGCAACCAGCCGGGCAGCCGATGAGTCGCCTTGGTGGAGCAGCCGGGACGGGCGCTGTGATCCCGATAGGCTGCGAGGGTGGCCGCCAGCGCGGCTTCACCGTTGAGATAGCCCACCTCAATTTGCTCGATCGGGTCGTGCTCTTCCCCCTGTGGCACCGGGGGGAGGGGATAGACATGGGCCTCCTGCAGATCGAGCTGGCCAAGCAGATCGGCCAGCTGGTTGAGAGAGGCTTCAATGGCGGCCATCTGTTGACGCAGGGCGGCGGTCGGGGTAAAGGTATCCATCGATGATCCTGTGGTCTGACCCGCTGTTGACGACATCAGGTATGACATCGCTGCGGGTAGCAAAACTACTGTATAAATAAACATACCAGCATGCGGTTGGAGTGCCAAGAGGCACTTTGAGGAGGGGGCAATGTGCGCCTCTGAATGGGGATGTGGTGATGGTTTTATTTATGTTTCAGTGTGTTAAATAAAGATCGCCACAAGATCACTAAATTAACAATCACGTGTAACTCCGCTGTTGCCAGCTGTTCACACCCTGTCCATCCCTGCATATGTAAAGCAGTAAAATGCATATATAGATGGGTGCCATGCAGCACAATATGCTGTGCGACTCTGCTGGCCAACCGTAAAAATAATTATTTGTTTAAAATCAAAGGATTAAAATTAAATCCTGCCGTTTTTAGACATTAGATTTACTAATGTAACGTATCAAAATTCGTCAATTGAGTCGGCCCTGCTCCCTGACTAAGCTTTGCGCATCAAATAAAGCCCAGTGCGTAAACAAATATTTAGAGGAGCCACATCATGGCCAACATGACTTATACCGAAACCGGTTACCAGCATTCCAGCCAATTGAATCTGGTTGCTCGCGTTAAAATGACCGTTCTGACCTGGCTGGAGCGCAGCCGCAGCCGTCGCCAGCTCTCCGAGCTGCCCGAGTACCTGCTCAAAGACATCGGCCTGAACGAAGCTGACCGTTATCAAGAGACCACCAAGCCGTTCTGGCGTGGTTGATCTACCGGGCATGGATGCCTTGTTTTTCTGCTGAGTCGTTTGCTGTTCTGCCCCTGTGGCGCACGGCCGCCAAGTCTGTCATTGTCTGTTTTATATCCCCCGTTTTCCCCCTGTTATTTGTTGGTCCTTTTTCCTCTCCTCTTTATTCCACATTGCTACTGCCATTGCTGTCGTCGTTCGATTGTTATCACACTTGTATCGTTAATGTTTGAATTTGTTTAAAAAACGATTTTAAGCCGCGATGCCTTGCGTATAATCCGGCCATAGTATTCCAGCGCAAGAGGGTGAGACGGATGATTCCCCAGCACGATTTTTTGACCTTGACCCGCAGCCATGAGTGGCAGCTTGAGCCCTTTGAATTTGCCCTGCCCGATGGTGCGCGGGTCAGCGTCTGGGATACCGGCGTGCTCTGTCTGGAGCCTGCCAGTGGCGCGGGCGGCCAGCTCGGAGGGCGCAAGGATATCGTCCTCTCCTGCGGCATCCACGGCAACGAGACCGCTCCCATCGAGATCTGCAACCAGCTGTTGAGCCGTCTGCTCTCAGGTGAGCTGATCGCCCGTCATCGGGTGTTGTTCCTGTTTGGCAATCCGGCTGCGATGAATCTGGGGCTGCGAGAGGTGGAGGAGAACATGAACCGGCTCTTCTCTGGTGCACACAGCAAGGGAGAAGGGCTCTGCAATCGGGAGCGGATCCGCGCCATGCGCCTTGAGCAGTATGTGAGCCGCTTCTTTGCCGATCCGACTCGTCCCCGTTACCACTACGACCTGCACACTGCCATTCGCGGTTCGCGCCACGAGAAGTTTGCCGTCTACCCCTTTCCTCACGAGCGGCCTCACTGCCGCGAGCAGGTGCAGTTCCTCGGCGCCTGCGGGGTGCGTACTATTCTGCTTTCCGCCAGCCCGACCACCACCTTCAGCTACTACAGCTCCCGCCAGCATGGTGCCCATGCCTTCACGGTGGAGTTGGGCAAGGTACGGCCGTTTGGCGAGAACGACATGACCCGCTTTATCGAAACCCGCCAAGCGCTGCAAGAGCTGGTCACTCAGGATGAGGTGGCGCTGGAGCCGTGGCGGGCGGACGATTTCACCCTGTTTGCCATCGATCGGGTGATCACCAAAAAATCGGCGGACTTTCGCTTCCTGTTCGCCAGCGATGTGGACAACTTCACCGAATTCCCCCAAGGGTTCGTGCTGGCCGAGGATGGTGAGCTGCGTTACACAGTCGAGAAGCCGCGTGAGGCGGTGGTCTTCCCCAATGCCAATGTGGCGATCGGTCAGCGCACCGTGCTGATGGTGGTGCCGACAAGGCTCTGGGAATAGCGGTGATAGTTTTGCCTGCAGAGCGGTGATGCATCCGCAGGTGGCGCCAAGCCATTGTTTTAGTCGGCGGCTCAGACACAGCAGCGGTTAGCCGCAGTAATAAAAAACGGGGCCAGTCAGATGACTGGCCCCGTTTTTTATCGGGTTCAAGCGGTGAGGCTTAGCTGTTGTTCTTCACAAACAGGGTCAGCTCCTGGCCGGGCTTGAGGTAATCCCCTTTATCCAGCTGATTCCAGCGCATCACATCGTTGATGGCCACCTGGAAGCGAGCCGCGATGGAGGAGATGGAGTCGCCACGGCGAACCTGATACACCATCGATTTGTCGCTCTTCTTCCCTTGCTTGGGATAGACCACCAGCTTCATGCCTGGTTTGAGCGCCGACTTGGCATTCAGACCATTCCACTTGGCGAGCTCTTCGTGGGAGACGCCGTGCGCCTGGCTGATGCTCCACAGGTTGTCACCCGAGCGCACCTTGTAACTGACCTTGGCCTTCTGGCTGCTGCCACGGCTTGCCAGCTGCTGCGGTTTGCTGGCGGAGCTGGCCTTGCTGCTGACCTGACCGTGGGTCGGGATCACCAGTTGCTGACCGCGACGCAGGTTGTTGCTGCGCAGATTGTTGGCCAGCTTCAGCTCGTTCACGCTGACGCCATGATTCTGGGCGATACGCGACAGGGTATCGCCACTGGTGACCTGATAGGAGCGGGTACGAATACGCTCGCTCTTGGGCAGATCGGCCAGTGCCAGCTCCAGGGTATCGGCATACTCTACCGGTACCAGCAGGCGGTAAGGGCCACGGGGCGACATCACGCCACGGCTCAGGGCAGGATTGACCTCCTTGAGCTGTGAGGTGCGCAGACCTGCCAGTTGGGCGGCCACATTCAGATCGATCTGGCTGCCAGTCTCCACCACTCGCAGCTTCGGCTCGTTGGCGAGCACCGGCAACTGGATATTGTACTTGTCCGCATTACTGATCATGTCAGCCATGGCGAGGATCTTGGGCACATACATCCGGGTTTCGCGCGGCAGATCGAGCGACCAGTAGTCGGTCGGCTTGCCTGCGCGCTGATTACGCTGGATGGCGTTGCGCACCCGTCCTTCACCGGCATTGTAGGCGGCCAGCGTTTGCAGCCAGTCACCGTCAAAGAAGCGGTTCAGGTACTCCAGATAGTCGAGCGCCGCATTGGTGGAGGCCAGCACATCGCGCCGTCCGTCATACCAGTTGTCGTGGCGCAGACCGAAGTTTCTGCCTGTCGCTGGCACAAACTGCCACAGACCGACGGCATTGCTGCGGGATCGGGCATGGGGATCAAACATGCTCTCGATCATCGGGACAGTAATAAGCTCCATTGGCAGCTCACGCCGTTCAATCTCCTCTACCATCAGATAGAGGTAGGGTTCAGCCCGGCTGGCAATGGTCGCCAGATGCTTATCATTGCGCAACAGCCACTCACGTTGCTGGCGGATGCGCGGGTTATCCGGAGTTTCCAGTTGCATATCATCACTGATACGCACCCACAGATTGTCCGTATCTTCCATTTCGTCCAGCTGTTCATCGCCAAACAGGAAATGGGAAGAGTGTTTTTTATGCGCTTTTTTCTTGACCTGGGGGGACTTGATCGGCTCGATTGCCGTTAGCGCCCGGTCATCCTGATGGCTCAGGTTTTGGCAGCCGCTGAGCAACAGCGCTGCCAATAAGGCCGTTCGTACCTTCATCTCGTTCCGGTCATTTTTAGGAAAAACAGCTCGCATCATAAGGGGCAATGGCCCCCTGATCAAGGTTTGTTCAAAAAACGTCCTTCCACTGACGCAGGATGGTGAAGGTATCTACCGGATTTTCCACGCATTTTAGCCCATGTTTTTCAGCAGAAAATTTCACTGAATCCTGTTCGCAGCGCAGAAAAATGTTGAAAGTGCGTTCGTCACCCAGCCGGGTTGGCAGGCTTGGCAGTCCTTGTTGCCGCAGTTTGCTGATCAGCCCGATCTGGCGGCGGATCGCCGGGTTGTCCGGCTCGACCGCATAGGCAAAACGCAGGTTGGAGAGGGTGTACTCGTGGGCACAATAAATGAGTGTCTCATCGGGCAGGGCGGCGAGTCGTTGCAGCGAGTGGTACATCTGCTCCGGCGTCCCTTCAAACAGGCGGCCACAACCGGCCGAGAAGAGGGTATCGCCACAAAACAGCATGCCGTTGCCGTGGTAGGCGATGTGGCCGCGAGTGTGCCCGGGCACATGGATCACTTCGAGGGCGAGGCCGTGCCAGTTGATCTGATCGCCATCTTCCAGCCACTGACCGTGGTGATCCGGCATCGGGTCAAGTTTGGGGCCATAGAGCCGGGCGTGGGGGAAGTGGGCAAGCAGGTCGGTGACGCCCCCGACATGGTCGTGATGGTGATGGGTCAGCAGGATGGCATCGAGCACCAGCCCCAATGCCTCAAGCCGCTCCAGCACGGGTGCGGCATCGCCCGGATCGACCACCAAGCAGTGATTTTCGTGGCGGATCAACCAGATGTAGTTGTCATTAAAGGCTGGAACTGTGATCACTGGATACATGAGTCTGCTTCTCTTTAGGGAGGGTATCTTATATAACAGGATGGCGTTCGAAACCCCGAGTTGAGCCCTATTATGCAGGTGGCACGTACCGAACAACAAATCGAGATCCCGACCAGCTGGTCTGCGTTGCCTATGGGGGACTGGGTGGCGGCCGAGATCCAGGATCGGCTCGACAACTGGTGTCCCAATCTGTTTGGGTATCATCTGCTGAAAATTGGCGCCCTGAGCGCTGAACTCTCCTGCAAACGCTCCTCCATTCGTCATCAGATCGGGGTCGCCCCCGGCGGGCGGCTGCTCGACATGTATGGCGATCCCCTCGATCTGCCGGTGCGGACCGGCAGCGTCGATGCCTGCCTGCTGGCTCATTGCCTCGATTTCTCCGCCGATCCCCACCAAGTGTTGCGCGAAGCCGAAAGAGTGTTGACCGACGATGGCTGGCTGATCATCAGTGGCTATAACCCCATGAGTCTGGTCGGGATCGGTCACTGTGTGCCGTTCTTGCGGCGCAGAATGCCCTGGTCGGCACGGATGTTCACCCCGGGGCGGGTGACGGACTGGTTGCATCTATTGGGATGCGAGGTGATGTTCGACGAGCGCTTTGGTTATTCGTTTATGGGAAAACAGAGTTGGCACAGTTGGTGGCGAGAGAGTATCGGGCGGGATTATTGCAGGGCATTTGCATCGGTATACGTGATTGCGGCCCGTAAACGGCGCTTTCCACTGATCCCGGTGCGGCGGCGCTGGCAACTGCCAAAGTCCCTCGCCACACCGGGAATGGCCCGTCAGGGCTGGTAGCCGGTATCTTCGGCCAGATCCTTGCCGCAGGCGGCCTCTCTGGCCAGCTCGTCGCACCGTTCGTTCTCCGGGTGGCCGGAGTGACCCTTCACCCAGAGCCACTCAATCTGGTGGCGACCCACTTCCGCATCCAGCTCCTTCCAGAGATCGACGTTCTTGACCGGTTGGCGGTTGGCGGTCATCCACCCTTTCTTCTTCCAACCGATGATCCACTGGGTGATCCCCTGGCGGACATACTGGCTGTCGGTGGTGAGGCGCACCTTGCACGGTTCGTTGAGGGTGCGCAGCCCCATGATGGCGGCCATCAGCTCCATCCGGTTATTGGTGGTCAACTTGAATCCGGCGGAAATCTCTTTGCGGTGCTTGCCATAGACCATGACGGCGCCATAACCGCCCGGGCCCGGGTTGCCTAGGCAGGAACCATCCGTATACAAATCAATCTGTTTTAACATGAGGCTTGGGGTAAACTAGCGAGTAAGTAAAGCCGAAGTTTGACATAGATTGGATCATGAACACACCCCAACTGAATCGCCAGATCATTCTGGATACTGAAACCACAGGTATGAATACGGCGGGTGGCCCTGTCTATCTGGGGCACCGCATTATCGAAATCGGCTGTGTGGAGGTGATCAACCGTAAGCTGACCGGTAACCACTATCACGTCTATATCAAGCCTGATCGTCTGGTCGACCCGGAAGCGATCCAGGTGCACGGTATTACCGACGAGTTCCTGCGTGACAAACCGTCGTTCAGCCAGATTGCCGATGAATTCCTCGAGTTCATCCGCGGCGCCGAACTGATCGCTCACAACGCACCGTTTGACGTGAGCTTCATGGACTACGAGTTCAGCAAGCTCGGACTCAACTTCAAAACGGCGGATATCTGCACCATCACAGATACCCTGGCGATGGCGCGGGATCTCTTCCCCGGCAAGCGCAACAACCTGGATGTGCTGTGCGATCGTTACGGTATCGACAACTCCCACCGTACCCTGCACGGGGCTTTGCTCGATGCGGAGATCCTGGCGGACGTCTACCTGCTGATGACCGGCGGCCAGACCAAACTCAATCTGGCCACCGAAAGCAACGAAAACGAAAGCAATCAGGACACCAGTATTCGTCGGTTAGAGAGCAACCGACCCGCCCTCAAGGTGGTGCGTGCCAGCACCGAGGTTCAGGCCCTGCACGAGGCGAGACTGGATCTGGTACAGAAGAAGGGAGGAAGTTGTCTGTGGCGGCAATGAGCAAGTGGTGTGCCGGTCTGCTGTTGTTGCTCTCGCTGGGGGCGACGGCAACCGAGGTATTTGCTCCCTCCGATATTCCGCTGCTGGATAACCGCTTTCGCATCGATTACGGCGTGAAGGAGATCACCTTCATCATCAAGCGCAAGCCGGGCACCCCGTCCGTGATCCTAGTTCGCCCCGATGGCAGCAAGCTTTACGTGGGCAAGGTCAAACCTGCCGATGTGGGTTGGCTGGCGCTGCCGGAGCATGATCTCATTACCCTGCGCAATCCCATGCCGGGCCCCTGGCAGGCGATTGGCGAGGTGGATCCCGACAACCGGGTGCGCATTCTCTCCGATATCCGGCTCGATATCGCCGCCCTGCCGATGCAGCTCTATCAGGGGGAGGTGGTCAAGCTCAAGGCGTGGTTGCTGATCAATGGTCAGCCGCCGAAAGATAAATACTATCTCTCTGATCTTGGCATGACCGTCAAGCTGCAATCGTTCAGCGATGCCGATAAGAAAGAGGTCGTGCTGGATCAAGTACTTGGCCACTATCGCGATGATGGCAAGGGGCTCGACGAAGTGCCGGGCGATGGCATCATGACGGCGGAAGTGACGCTGCAGGATATTCCCGGTGGCAAGTACCGCGCCATGTTCAGCACGGGCAATCAGGTGTTTGTCCGTGCCCGTTATCAGGATGTGCTGCTTTACCCCTATCCGTTCAGTTATAACCTGGCGCCGCCTTCGGATGAGCTGGGTGCCAAGCTCTCACTGCTAATCGACCGTGATGAGCTGGATCCCGCCTCCGTGGTGGTCAAGGGGAGTGTGACCAGCAATGTGGGCGGCCTCTACGAGTTCAGCGAGACCGCCAGCGACCCCAAGCTTGATATCGATCTCTCCAACATCAAGGAGGTCGGTCAGCATGAGGTGAAAGCAACCCTCTATGGCACCACTCGCCTCGGCCGTGAGCTGAAAATCGAGTTGCCGGTGAAAACCTTCAATGTCTTCCCGCCACCGCCGCCTCCTGTAGAGGTGGTGTCGGCCGCAGCTCCTGTATCTAGCGCCGAGGCGACCCATGAAGCTCCGGCAGAGGAGGAAATGGGCTGGCTGATCTGGGCATTGGCGGGTGGTGGTGTGCTGTTGGCGGTATTGGGTGGGGTCGGGTTTGTGGTGATACAAAAACGGCGTGCCCTGAAGCGTGCTCTGGCCGCTGCGCAGGCCGAGAATCAGCAAGCCGGACAACCGGCTGCCAAGCTGGATCTCAATCTGCCAGAGCAGTAACCCTCGTTCTGAAGTGGCGTGATGCCAGATATAAAAAACCGCCCTGATAAGCAGGGCGGTATTTTTGAGTTCATAAACAGAACAAGCTGGCTATCAGTGTTCGCCGATATAGACATCCTTGTTCTGCTCGCGGATCTCGAGGAACTTGTCCAGATTGGCCATCATCAGCTCGACCAGCTGGGGGTCGAAATGCTGCCCCTTCTCCTCTTCAATCAGGGCCAGCACCTTGTCCAGCGGCCACGCTTTCTTGTAGCAGCGATCCGAACCCAGGGCATCGAACACGTCAGCCAGTGCCACAATTCGCCCCTCCAGCGGAATATCGGCCCCCTTCAAACCGCGGGGATAGCCACTGCCATTCCACTTCTCATGGTGATTGCCAGCGATGGTGGCACCAATCTGGAACAGCGCCAGATCGCTGCCGGAGAGCATATCCTGCCCGAGCTGGGCGTGGGTTTTCATGATCTCCCACTCTTCCGGTGTCAGCTTGCCCGGCTTGTGCAAGATGGCATCGGGAATTCCCACCTTGCCAATGTCATGGAGCGGCGAGGCGCGTTTCACCAGCTCGCTCTGCTCTTCGCTCATGCCCATCAGGTGGCAGAACTGTTCGGTATAAAGCGCGACTCGTTTGACGTGCAGCCCTGACTCTTTTGAACGGGTTTCGACCAGTTCGCCGATGCGATAGATGATCTCGCGCTGGTTGTCGGCGATCACTTCGTTCAGACGGATGTTCTCCAGCGCCACTATGATGTTTTCGGTAAAGAGCGTGAGCAGGCTGGTATCGATCTGGCTGAGCTGGCGGGTGGTCTCGATGTGAAACAGCAGGTGGTGGCGCGGATTCTGGCAGTAGAGCACCATCTGGGTGGCGTTATAGACGTTGCTGCGCTTGCTCATGGCCTGGCGCAGGATCTCCGGCGCGTCCGTGAGGAGCATGGCGGGATGGCCGGGGAGCAGGGGCTCCAATACTTGATCCTTCACCTCATAGGCGTATTGCTTGACGTCGTATATCTGGGTTTCCCCCAGATGGAGCAGGGCGCTGAGCTGCTCCTGGGCGCCTTCGACAAACTGGCGCAGGGCCCGTTTCTCAAAGATCCCCTTGGAGGCTTCGATGACTTTTTCCAGCCCCTGACGGTTACTCTCCAGGGTGCGGATATCCCGATATGAGCGCAGGCTGGCCCGCAGCAGGGTGCGCAGCTTCTGGGAGGTGAGCTCGGTTTTATCCTTGTAGTCGTTGATGTCATAGTTGGTGACCACGTCATCTTCCGGCGCCTGGCCGGGTTGGCCGGTACGCAACACGATGCGTACCATCTTGTTTTGCAGATCTTCACGGACGTATTTGACGACATCGAGGCCGGCGTGGTCGACCTCCATCACCACGTCCAGCAGCAACAGGGCAACGTCCGGGGTGGTGGCCAGCAACTCTTTGGCCTGCGCCGCGGAATAGGCATGCAGAAAATCGATGGGGCGATTGTCAAACTCGAATTTGTTCAAGGTGATTTTGGTGATGCGATGCACTTCAGGCTCATCGTCAACAATCATCACCTTCCAGCCCGCTTGCTGTGCGTCGGGGAGGGAGAGATCGTCATCATCAATAATCAGGATCTGGTCATCCATCATACAATCCTGTTTGGCATCCTGTGCTTACATTAACTGCTTCACTAAGGATAGGAAACTTATTGGGAAATAAAATTTGATCTCGAAAAACTATGGTCGAAATAAGCAAATGGAACCCTTTGTAACAGTGGCGTTGTCCGGCTGCTTTCTTTGCCCAATCATGGAGCTAGCGTGCATAAAGCCTATTTCTGGATTGGGGTGTGTATGCCAGTGGTTGGGAATGTTTGAATCCAGTTTGTAGCTATTAGACGAGAAACAATCTTATTTGATAGTGATTCCTATTTGCGTGTAGCATGGGCGACACACTCAACGAGGAGCCCCATCGTGTCCCCATCTCTGCCTCCCAATCGCCCCCGTCTGGTGGCTGTCAAAGCCATTACCCAGATCACCCCCCATTTGCGTCGCATCACCTTTGGTGGCAGCGAACTGGCTGACTATCCCTTTACCTGCGGTGGAGCCCATATCAAGGTGATGCTGGCCCAGCCCTATCAGGTAGAGCCGGTGCTGCCAGCCATGACCCCGAGCGGCCCGCGCTGGAGTGACCCGGCAGACAAGCCGGTGATCCGCACCTACACCATCCGTGCGTTTCGCCGTGATGAGCAGGAGATTGATATCGACTTCGTGCTGCACGGTGACGGTGGGCCCGCCAGCGCCTTTGCCACCCATGCCAAGCCGGGAGAGAAGGTGATCCTCTCCGGGCCGGGTGGTCCTAACCCGATGCTGCAACCGGCCGATCACTACTGCCTGGTGGGGGATCTCACCGCCTTGCCCGCCATCATGGCGATGTGTGAGGTGATGCCTGCCGATGCCAGAGGGGAAATTGCGATTCTGGTGCCGGATCAGGCCGATGCTCAGCCGTTGACACTACCGGTCGGGGTGCGCTGTCACTGGTTTGTCGGCGAGCCCGAGTCCAGTGGCCTGCTGGAGCATGTGATTGCTCTGCCGCTGGTGCGCGATGGTGGCTTCTTCTGGCTGGGTGGGGAAGAGGCGCTGGTGCTGCCGCTGCGCCGCCATTTTCGGTCTGTGCTCGAGGTGGATCGCCAGTCGCTCTACGCCGTGCCGTACTGGCGGCGGGGCAAGAGTGAAGAGGCCTATCACCAGACCCGTCACGATGTGATGGATAATTAAGCGGATGCGAAAGAATACCTGATTCACTCTTGCAAATAAAAATGATTTGCATTTAGTATTGCACCGTCCCGATGTCAGTCGGTACGGCGCTTTTGTTATTGATGGCTGCGAGTGGCATAGCACAACGCAGGGCCTGCCGTAATGCACTGATGTTCGGGGTGATGGGGCATGGACGACTGTTCATGCCAATGAACTCCATCACTTTGCACCGGGTCTGGCGAGGTCAGACAGGGATGTCGGTGGTGTTGGCCCTGGTTGTTTTATGTGGAGTGTTGATGATGCGTACATCATCCCGACGATTTGCAGTGCATCCGCTGGTGTTGTCCCTTTTTGCCCTGCCAGTTCTGGCCCAAGGGACTGCGCCTGTCACCGCTCATGAAACTATGGTGGTGACGGCGAGTAAAACCCGGCACAGCGAGCTGACCGCCCCGGCCAGCGTCTCTGTGGTGACTCGGGCCGAGCTCGACAAGCTCAATGTCAATGATCTGACCGGCGCTCTGAAACAGTTGCCGGGGGTCAATATCAGCCCTGCTACCAGCTACGGCCGCAGCGAGATCAAGTTGCGCGGGCTGGAGGGGGATTACACCCTGTTGCTGGTCAATGGCCGGCGTATCAGCTCCCGCGATGCTCTTACCTCCGGTTATGGCAATGATTTCGATCTCTCCGCCATCCCGATGGCGGCCATCGAGCGTATCGAAGTGATCCGTGGCCCTATCTCCTCCCTCTACGGTGCCGATGCGCTGGGTGGGGTGGTCAATGTCATCTTGCGCCAACCCGGGGAGAAGACCGAAGCGGCGGCCACCTATACCTTCAGCGATCCCACCGATGGTCACGGCGGGACTATCAACAAGGCGAGCGCCTATGTGGGCGGGGCGCTGATCGACAACAAGCTGCTGGCCAACCTGGTGGTAGAAGGGAATCACCGGGATGCCTGGCAGAGCGAGCAGAGCATCAACCCCAAGGCCGATGCCATCGAGCAGCGTGAAAAGCTGGGGATCCTCTCCAACGTCAAATGGTTGATCGATGATCGTCAGGATCTGGATGTAGGGATGAACTACGCCAAAGACGATCGGGAGGCCCACTGGAACAACTACGGCCAGACGCCGCGCAATATCCAGCAGATGGAGCGACTGGGGCTCAATGCCACTCACGTCGGCCGTTGGGATCAGTTCGACAGCCGGGTCGGCTATGCCTTCGAGCAGGTTGACCTGTTTGACGACTCCGAACTGATGACGGCGCTGAGCAAGACCAGCGGCGATGTGAGCCAGACCAACCACACCTTCGATGGCCAGCTGAGCGGTAATCTGGGCAGCCACCTGCTGACCAGCGGTGCCGAGTACCGCATCACCGAACTCAAGCATAACGTCAACCTCAAGGGGGGCGATGTCAGCGTCAACCAGAGCGCGCTCTATCTGCAGGATGAGTTTGGCTTTGGCGATCTGGCGTTGACCCTGAGTGGCCGGGTCGATCACCACGAGACCTATGGCACCGAGTTCAGCCCCCGTGGTTATGCCCTCTACAGCCTGACGGACAACTGGGTGGTCAAGGGCGGCATTGGCAAGGCGTTCAAGGCGCCGACCATTGCCCAGTCCAACCCGGATTATGCGGTAGCCGCCTGTCGCGGTCGCTGCGCCGTGGTGGGCAACCCGGATCTGAAGCCGGAAACCGCCGTCAGCTATGAGCTGGGCACCGCCTATGATGGGTCGTTCTGGGGCGCCGGGGTTACCGCCTTCCACAACGATATCAAGGACAAGATCCAGAGCGAGGCATGGACCGCCACCTGGCGTCCGGCGGTGATGACCTATCAGAACGTCAGCAAGGCCCGCATCAAGGGGGTGGAGCTGAGTGGCTGGTTTGATATTACCGATGCCCTGACTCTCTCCAGCAACGTCACCCTGATCGACGGGGAGGACAAGACCAGCGGCAAGGATCTCTATCGGACGCCGGAGCATACCGCCAACGCCAAGCTGGAGTGGCTGGTCATCGAGAGCCTGAGTACCCAGCTCGGCTGGAACTACACCGGCAGCCAGATCCTCCCGGTTCCGCGCATGAGCGGCACCACCTATGAGACCACCGCCGGATTCCACACCCTGGATGTCGGGGCAGTCTGGAACGCCACCCGGGCACTGGATCTGAAGTTCGGACTCAACAACCTGACCAATACCAAGCGTGACTGGGTTGCCACCGAGGCCGATCAGATCCTCGACGGGCGCACTGTCTATGCCGGTGTGGCCTACAAGATGTAGTGGCTGAACGGGAGCCCGTATTGGCGGGCTCCCGTTGTTGTCACGGCATCACCCCGGGGTGACGGCTTTTATTTCAACCACATGTATTTCAACAACATGCGCATTGCCACCATAAGGAGTTAAAGGGTGTTTAGAGACCAGACCTCGCTGTTCTGGCTGGGATTGTTCCTCCTGTTCATACTGCTTTCTCTTTCGCTCGCCACCGGTGCGGGTGTTTATGGTGCCCGCGAGGTACTCGGCTACCTGATGGGGGATGCCCGCTGGGCTGGCGACGAGAAGCTCGCCATGGTGCTCAATACCTTGCGACTGCCGCGCACCCTCTGCGCCATGGTGGTCGGCGCCTCTTTATCTCTAGCGGCCTCCTTGTTGCAGAGCGCGACCCGCAACCCGCTGGCGGAGCCCGGCCTGCTGGGGGTCAACGCCGGGGCCGTCTTTGCGCTGGTGGTGGGGCTCACCTGGTTCGGGGTGGAGTCCGCCTACGGCTATCTGCTCTGGGCCGGCCTCGGCGCGCTGCTCGGCAACGTGATTGTGCTGGGGCTAGGCATGATGATTGGCCGCTCCAATCCGCTGAAGCTTATTCTGGTCGGGGTGGCGCTCTCCGCCACCTTCGGCGGTCTCTCCAGCTTTCTGCTGCTCTCCAACAAGATGGTGCTGGAGCAGTACCGCTTCTGGAACCTCGGCTCCCTGTCGGCGGCCAATCTCGATGCCATCATTGCCGTGCTGCCCTTCGTGTTGGCGGCGTTTGTCATCACCTTGCTGCTTTGTCGCCAGCTGACCCTGATGCAGATGGGGGACAGTCAGGCCCAGGCGCTGGGGATCCGCCCAAACCGGGTGCGAATTGGCGTGCTGCTGGCCGCCACCCTGTTTACCGCCAGTGCCATCGCCATCGCCGGCCCCATCGGTTTTGTCGGCTTTCTGGCCGCCTACTGTGGCCGATTGGTGGAGCCGGTGAAGCTGTCGGTGCAGGTCTGTTTCTCCGCACTGTTCGGCATGCTGTTTCTGCTGTTGGCCGACATTCTGGCGCGCAGGCTGATCCAGCCGTTCGAGCTGCCAAACGGGGTTATTCTGGCCCTGATCGGTGCACCTGTGCTGATCGCCATCGTTCATCGCGGGGGCTTTCGTACCCTGCTGACCGTCAAGTGAGGGGCTGATGCGTACACCTATCGATATGCTTTGCCTGCGGGCTGGCAACCGCTCTTTGCTGATCCATCTGCCGAGTTGGCGCTGGCTGGCTCTGCTGGCCATGGCGTTGCTGGCGCTGGCTCTGCTGGCCCTGAGCGTTGGCGGCGGCAAGCTTGGCTTGGCCGGGGTGGTCAACACCCTGCTGGGGGAGGGGACGCGGCTTGAGCAGCTCACTCTGTTCAAGATCCGGCTGCCGCGCATCCTTGGGGTGGTGGCGGCGGGAGCGGCCATGGGGCTCTCGGGCTGTCTGGTACAAACTCTGGTGCGCAATCGGCTGGCTACTCCCGATATGGTGGGGGTCAACAACGGCGCATCCCTTGCCATCATCGTCTTCTCCCTCTACCTGACCGTGGGCAGCTGGCCCTGGTGGGCGGCACCCATCGGCGCCATCTTCGCGGCGCTGGTGCTCTATGCCCTCTGCCGCAAACCGGGTGAGCAGGGCTATCTGTTCGTGGTGATCGGTATCGGTCTCTCCGAACTGTTCGAGGCGCTCGGCCAGTTTGTGATGTCCACCCAGGCCTTGCTGCACCTGAGCTCTCTCTATCTGTGGAATATGGGCAGCTTTATCGCCGTGGGTTACAGCACCATCACCCCTATCGCCATCCTGTTGCTGGTGCTCTGCCCGTGGATCGTCTACCTCTCCCGCTCGCTGGCGGTGCTGCGCTTTGGCCCCGAGATGGCCCGAGGGCTTGGCGTCAACGGCGATCGGGTGCAACTGGGCATTCTGGCGCAGGCCATTCTGGTGGCGGCGCTCGGCACCGCCATCGGCGGCCCCGTGGTCTTTATCGCCATGGCGGCCCCCATTCTTGCCTCCTGGCTGGTGAAAGACCGGGTGGTGCCACTCTGGCTGGCGGCGCTCAGCGGCGCCCTGTTGCTGCTTGCCAGCGATACCCTGGTCCGGGTGCTGGCCAGCCCCCACGAGGTGGCGACCGGCATCATGACCCGCATTCTCGGCGGCCTGTTGCTGCTGTTTCTTCTCGTTAACGATCGCCAGAGGGCTGACTGATGACGCTCACCGTAAATCGCCTCCATTTCGCCTATCAGCAGACCCCCATTTTGCGGGATATCTCCTTCAGCGTGCCGAGGGGCAAGCTGGTGGGGATCGTCGGCCCCAACGGCTGCGGCAAATCGACCTTGCTCAAGCTGCTATCCGGCCAGATGAAAGCCCAACGCGGCGAGATCCTGCTCAAGGGCAAGCCGCTCGCCAGTTACCCCATGAAGGGGCTGGCGCGGGAGCTCGCCTATCTACCCCAGCGGCCGACCCTGCCTGCCGGCATTCTGGTGGAGCAGCTGGTGCAGTATGGCCGCCACCCTCATCAGGGCTGGTTCAATCAGTGGGGCGAGGAGGATGCCCGCATGGTGCGCAGCGCCTGCGAGCGGATGCAGCTTGAAAGCATCTGGCAGCAGAGCGCCGCGTCCCTCTCCGGCGGGCAGGCGCAGCGGGCCTGGCTGGCGATGATCCTGGCGCAGGACAGCGACATGGTGCTGCTCGACGAGCCCACCAGTGCCCTCGATATCGGTCACCAGACCGAGGTGATGGAGGCGATCCATCGCATCACTGCCGAGGGCAAAACCGTGCTGCTGGTGATCCACGATCTGGCGATGGCGGCCCGCTACTGTGACGAGCTGATCGCCATCGGCGAGGGGACCATTGCCGCCATGGGCTCGGCCCGGGAGGTGGTGACCAAATCCCTGATCGATCAGCTCTACCACACCAGTGTCGACATTCTGTATGCCCCCGGTGACGGGGCGCCCATTATCGTGCCCCGTCGCCACGAACATGGCCGCACCCTGCGTTCGGCGAGTTGAGTCATATGGGCCTGTTCTGTTGGCCCACCGAGTGTATTTACGCGGCCGATTATCCGTGCCGTGCAACGAGAAGGAGTGAGATGATGAAGCGTTTTGCCGCCCTGGCAGCAGCCATCCTGATGCTGGCCGCGCCGCTGGTTCAGGCGCAGGAGATGCGTGAAGTGACCGATGCGTTTGGCCAGAAGGTGCAGGTGCCAGTCCAGCCAACGCGGGTGGTGGTGCTGAGCGAGCTCGAACTCGACAGCACCCTGACCCTGGGGCTGACCCCTATCGGCGCCGTCAATGGTCGTGGTCAACCCACCTTGCCTCGCTATTTGCTGAACAAGGCGGGCATGGGGATCCAGGTGATCGGCGATCTCGACAGCCCCAATCTGGAGTCGCTGATTGCGCTGGAGCCCGACCTTATCCTGACAGGCCAGACCCGTCCCGAGCTGCTGACTTTGCTGGGGGAGATCGCGCCGACCGTGGTGACTAGCAAGTGGGGGGAGCCGTGGCAGGATAGCTTCCGCCGCACCGCTCACACCCTCAACCGCGACCAGCAAGGAGATACTTTCTTGCTGCAGTATGCCGAGCGGTTGACTCAGGCTCGTAGCAAGCTGGCCAAGCATCAGGGGGAGAGCATCAGCATAGTGCGCTGGAACCCCAAGGGGCCGAGCTTTATGTATCAGGGCACCTTTGCCAGCAGCGTAGTGGAGTCGATGGGGCTGGTACGCCCAAGCAAGCAGCAGGGTACTGGCGCGCCCCACTCACCGGCGCTGAGTCTGGAGTCCCTCAATCTGCTGGATGCCGACTGGCTGGTGGTCGGTACCCTGAGTGCCACCGGTGATGCGGTGGATGCCATGCGTCAGGCGGAGCAGACTCCAGCGTTCCAGCAACTGCCGGTGATCAAGGCCAAGCGCTTTGGCGCTGTGGACGGGTCCCTCTGGACCTCCAGCGGCGGCCCGCAGGCGGCTCTCAAGGTGATCGAGGATGTGGAGCAGTTGCTGTCAACCCGCAGCTGAGTGCTATCGCGTGCCAGAGGTTGACCACACGAACAGGTTGATCAAAAGAAGAGGGAGGCTGATGCCTCCCTCTTGCGTTGTCACTGTCTATCGTGACCTCTTCGGCGAGCCAGAGCCGTTTATTGCGGCTGGATGGCTGTCACTGTGAGCTTGCCGCTCTGGCTTTCGGCATGAAAGTGGATGGCATCCCCCACCTTGAGCCCTTTGAGCTGGGCCGGATCTGCCACTCGAAAGACCATGGTCATGGCGGGCATCTTGAGATTCTCGATCGCCTCGTGCTTGATGCCGACTTTGCCGCTCCCCTCATCAAGGCGGGTAATGACTCCCTTGGTCATCACCATTGCGGCCTGTTCGCTCATCTCACCCGTCTGACTCATCTCGTGCCCTTCATGGTGCATTATCTCTTCGGCTTGCAGGTTGGTGTGGGTGGCAAGGCCAAGCAGCAGGGTCAGCGTTTTGTAGTTCATGATGGTTTCCTTATCGTTCAGTCAATATGGATCGTGAAATCGGGTTATTCGGATTGCGGGTTCGCGCTCTTGCCAAGGCTGCGACTGCGCCACAGGTAATAGGCCGCTGGCAGCACCAAGAGGGTCAGCACCAGCGCGCTCACCATGCCGCCGATCATGGGGGCGGCGATGCGCTGCATCACCTCGGAGCCGGTGCCATGGCTCCACATGATGGGCAGCAGGCCTGCGATAATGGTCACCACCGTCATCATCTTGGGGCGCAGGCGCAGGGCGGCGCCGTGGATCACTGCCCGGTGCAGCCCCGCCTTGTCTGGCTTGCCGCTGGCCACGAGGTCATCCCAAGCATGGTTGAGGTAGACCAGCATCAGCACCCCGGTCTCCACCGCTACCCCCGCCAGGGCAATAAAGCCAACACCTACGGCGACTGACAGGTTGAAGTCGAGCAACCAGAGGGTCCAGATCCCGCCCACCACCGCCAGCGGCAAGGTGGTGAGAATGAGCAGCACCTCCTGAACGCGGCGAAACGCCAGATAGAGCAGCAGCACGATAATGGCGACCGTCAGCGGCACCACGTAGGCGAGGCGCGCCTTGGCCCGTTCCATGTACTCGTATTGGCCAGACCAGGTGAGGGCGTAGCCTGCCGGCAGCACCAGCTGTTTGTTCACCTCTGCCTTGGCCTCATCGACGAAGGAGCCGATATCGCGGCCGCGAATATCGACGTAGACCCAGCCGTTGAGGCGTGCATTCTCGCTGCGCAGCATGGGGGCTTCATCGCTGATGTAGACCCGCGCCATATCCGCCAGCGCGATACGCGCGCCGCTCGGGGTGACCACCGGTAACAGCTCGAGGCTCGCCACCGAGTCACGATAGCTCTGGGGGTAACGCAGGTTGATGGGGTAGCGCTCGCGCCCCTCGATGGTCTGGCCCACCTCCATGCCGCCCACTGCGGTGGCGAGTACCGCTTGTACGTCGGCGATGTTGAGGCCGTAACGGGCCGCTTTGAGCCGGTCGATATCCACCTTGACGTAGCGGCCACCGGCCACCCGCTCGGCGTAGACCGATGAGGCGCCCTCCACCTTGCCAACGATCTGTTCGAGCTGCTGGCCGAGTTGCTGGACCACCTTGAGATCCGGCCCCGCTATCTTGATGCCGACCGGGGTCTTGATGCCGGTAGCCAGCATGTCGATGCGGGTCTTGATAGGGGGCACCCAGGCGTTGGTGAGTCCGGGGAAGCGGATGAGGGAGTCGAGCTCCTCTTTGAGCTTCTCCGGGGTCATGCCGGGGCGCCACTGGTCCCGGGGCTTGAGCTGGATGCTGGTCTCCATCATCACCAGATCGGCGGGGTCGGTGGCCGATTCGGCGCGCCCCGCCTTGCCGAACACGTTCTGCACCTCGGGCACGGTACGAATGAGCTTGTCGGTCTGCTGCAAAATCTCCCGCGCCTTGCCCACCGAGATATTGGCCGCTGTGGTGGGCATATACATGATGTCCCCCTCATCCAGCGGCGGAATGAACTCGGAGCCCAGGTACTTGAGCGGCCAGAAGCCCGCCACTGTCACCACGGCGGCGATGGCCAGGGTGGTTTTCGGACGGGCCAGCACGGTTTTCAGCAGTGGCACATAGCCCTGGCTTAGCCAGCGGTTGAGCGGGTTGGCCTGCTCCGCCAGCACCTTGCCACGGATGAAGTAGCCCATGATCACCGGCACCAGCGTGATGGCGAGCCCGGCCGCGGCGGCCATGGCGTAGGTCTTGGTGTAGGCGAGGGGGTGGAACATCCGCCCCTCCTGCGCCTCCAGCGCAAACACCGGCAGAAAGCTGATGGTGATGATGAGCAGGGAGAAGAAGATGGCGGGCCCCACCTCTATGCTCGCCTCGGTGATGATGCGCCAGCGGTTCTTGTCGGTGAGCGCCTCCCGCTCCATGTGTTTGTGGACGTTCTCGATCATCACGATGGCGCCATCCACCATGGCGCCGATGGCGATGGCGATGCCCCCCAGCGACATGATGTTGGCGTTGATCCCCTGCAGGCGCATCACGATAAAGGCCACCAGAATGGCGATGGGCAGGGTAATGACCACCACCAGTGACGAGCGCAGGTGGAACAGGAAGGCGAGGCAGACCAGCACCACCACGGCGAACTCCTCCAGCAGCTTGCCGGAGAGGTTGTCGATGGCGCGCTGGATAAGGTCGGAGCGATCGTAGACGGTGACCACCTCCACCCCCTCCGGCAGGCTGCTTTTCAGCTCCGCCAGCCGTGCCTTGACTCCGTCTATGGTGTGCTGGGCATTCTCGCCGTAGCGCATGACGATGATGCCGCCCACCACTTCCCCTTCGCCGTTGAGCTCGGCCAGGCCGCGCCGGCTCTGGGGCCCGGTGACCACATCCGCCACATCACCCAGCAGCAGCGGGGCACCGCGTACCGTGGTGCCGAGCGGGATCTGCTTCAGATCCTCCACGCTTTTGAGGTAACCGTTGGAGCGCACCATGTACTCCGCTTCTGCCATCTCGATGACGGAAGCGCCGGTCTCCTGGTTGCCCTGCTTGATGGCGGTCTCGATTAGGGAGAGCGGGATGCCGTAGGCGCGCAGCTTGTCCGGGTCGACCCGCACCTGATACTGGCGCACCATGCCACCCACGGTGGCGACCTCTGAGACCCCTTCCACCGTCTGCAGCTCGTACTTGAGGAACCAGTTTTGCAGAGAGGTGAGCTGGCTGAGGTCGTGCTTGCCGGTTCTGTCCACCAACGCGTACTGGTAGACCCAGCCCACCCCGGTGGCATCGGGGCCGAGCTGGGGGCGGGCGGAGGCGGGCAGATTGGGGGCAACCTGGCTCAAATACTCCAGCACCCGGGCGCGGGCCCAGTAGAGGTCGGTGTTGTCGTCAAACAGCACATAGACGAAGGAGTCGCCGAAGAAGGAGTAGCCGCGCACCGTGGTGGCCCCCGGCACCGCCAGCATGGCGGTGGTGAGCGGGTAGGTCACCTGATCCTCCACCACCTGAGGCGCCTGGCCTGGATAGGAGGTCTTGATGATCACCTGCACATCGGAGAGATCCGGCAGGGCATCCACCGGGGTTTGCTTGACCGACCAGAGCCCCCAGGCGGTGAGCATGAGGGTCAAAAGCAGCACCAGAAAGCGGTTGCCGATGGACCAGCGAATAATCGAGGGGATCATGGCTTGGCTCCCATATTGTGCTGGCTATGGCCCATCCCCTCCATCTCATCTTTTGCCTGCTCAAGAGCATGGCCGCTGGTCGGGGCCTTCTCCTGATGGATGGTGGTGATGCGGTACTCATCCCCCTCCTGCATTACCTGCAGGTGCAGGGTCTGCCCCTCGACCAGCTTGCTGATATCGACCCCGTCGGCGACGGTGAACTCCATCTCCATGGCGGGCCACTGCCACTCGGGGATGGGCTGGTGGGAGACCATCAGGGTACGGTTGGCCAGATCGATGCTTTCAACCTCGCCCTGGGTCCACACCTGTGCAGGGCGCACTGCCGTCATACGCTGGAAGTCCGAATCGATGGCCGATTCGGAGTCGAGCAGGAACTGGGCCGAGCTGACGATGTTATCCCCAGCCTCTACCCCTGCCTTGATGGCAACCTTGTCGCCAAACTGGGGGCCGAGAGTGACGGCGACCGACTTGAAGTTGCCATCCCCCAGCGCCAGCACCAGCCGATCCTGACTGCCGGTGCGGATCACCGCTTCGCTCGGTACCACCAGATGGGGTTCCCCCTGCCCGGTGCGAATACTCACCTTGGCAAACATATTGGGTTTCAAAAACTCGTCCGGGTTGGCAAAGCGCAGCCGTACCTTGAGGGTGCGGGTAGCTGCGTCCAGTGTCGGGTAGAGGTAATCCACCTTACCTTGCCAACTGCGACCGGGGGCATAGTCGAGGGTCATGGTGACCGGATCCCCCACTTTCAGCTGGGCGGCTTGACGCTCGAACACCTCGGCACTGACCCACACCTGCTTGAGGGTGCTGATGTTAAAGAGCGCCGCAGCGGGCTCCACATACTGGCCCTCGCGTACCTTGAGCTCGGATACATAACCGCTGCTGGGGGCGTAAATGCTGATGGTTTCGCGCACCTGACGGGTGCGCTTGAGGGCTGAGATTTGATCTGCCGGTACCTGCAGGGACTTGAGCTTGCCCTCGGCTGCGCGCAGCAGCAGGGGGTTGGCCGTGTTGAGTGCCAGCAGGTATTCGTGCTGGGCGTTGACCAGATCCGGCGCGTAGAGCTCGTAAATAAGGCTCCCCTTGCTCACCTGCTGCCCCTCGCTCTTGATGGCGAGGGTGCGGATCCAGCCTGCCATGCGGGCGTTGACTGCCTCCAGCCTGTCCTCGTCATAACCGACGTAGCCCACCGTCTCGAGCTGCTGGTGGATAGGCAGTCGCTCGACCTTAGCCAGTCGCACCCCCAGGTTCTGCTGGATCTCGGGGCTGATGGTGACGGTGCCCGGCGAGCCGTTTTTTTGTTCCTCATAGACGGGGATAAAGTCCATCCCCATGTTGTCCTTGGCCGGGCCGTCACGCATGTCGCGGGGATCCATGGGGTTGACCCAGTAAAGGGGCATCTTCTCTTTGGCGCTGGCGCCATCGGAGGTCTGTTTGGCGGCCCAGTAGCCGCCACCAGCTCCAAGGGCGAGCAGCAGGGCCGACATCAGGACGGTCTTGTTCATGACTGGCCTCCGGCGCGGATCTGCATGCAGAAAGTGTAAGAGGGTAATGCGCCCGCAAAGGCAGCAACCTTGGACGGTGAAAAGTGGGCTGGTGACATAATACGTCTTCTCTTTTGCAGGCCGACGGTCGGGTGAGGTGCAAGGCATCACCCAAGGGGCTGGCGGCAAACGGGGCGCAGCTGTATCAGTGCGCACGGCTCCCTGTTGCTGGCGGGGCCAGTCGTCACAGGGTCAGGCAAGGCAGCAGAAAACGGACAAGCCGAGGCTTGCCGCTGCCGCAAGAGAAGGACTTTCTAGTGGCGTAACACCGACAGCATCAGATGTCGGCGCGGCCAGGAGGGAGGGTGAGTACCGCGCGATCGCAGGAAGGGATCCCGCAACCAGTTATCAAGCAGTGCAGTTGCGAAGTTGTTGCAAAGTAGCAAGGGAAAGAGCAGCAGAGCGACCAGTACCCCAAGCAGAGTCATCGCGCCGAAGGAGAGAGCATTGACGCCGATCTGCATCTGGCACTCATCGCCCATGGCTGACCCCTCGTCTCCCTGATGGCAGGAGAGGGGCATGACATCGTCCGGGTGATCCATCGCGGGCATTGCATGAGAGATATCGCTATCCGCCATCGCCATGGATGAATCGAACATCACCATCGATTGGGCGCTGCTTGGGGTCGGCTCGGAGGAGAGGGGAGAACCATGCCAGCTGATGCAGAGAGTCAGATTGCAGACGAGCAGCAGCGCCAGCAATAGCCGGGCCAGAGCAACAGAGGGCAATCTTGCAGCAAGCTGGGTGAGTGACAATCCGGGCATCCTTATGGGGCGAGTTGCCAAACTCTAAACCTTGCTCGCAGGAGAAGGTCAAGGCGAGGGCTGGCGCTGTTGTTGCAGATAGATGTCGCTGTATTTCTCCAGCAGCTGATCTATCCACTGCCTCATGCCCGGCGCTTGCAACATGGGTTCCAGCTGTTCGAGGGTGCCAAGATGGGGGGATTGCAGTGAAACAGAAATATAGAGCTCACCGCGCTGCAGTGGCCAGTGCAGATCAGTCATTCCGCTGCTCGGGTAATTTTCGCTCAAAAACAGGCGGCCGGAAGAGCGGCCATAGGGAACGAAGTCGACCCGGTCACTGGCCAGCAGGCCAAATACCTGCTTGAGGGAGTTGACCCTGTAGATACGGGTATTCGCTTGCAAAAAATCATCCATTTCGCTGCCAAGGCTGACGCCTATCATCATGGCTCCCCGCAGTCCGGTCAGATCCTCCCGTCGCTGCAGCAAGCGGCTGCTGGGTTGGCGTACGAACACCGCCATGTCATTGATGGCCATGGGTGTTCGGGTAAAGCGGGAGTAGTGCGCTCTCTCTTCGTTGCGCAGCGCACAGATATTGATGTCGACCTCTCCTTTTGCCACTTTCTGCTGACCGCGGGCCCAGGGGCCCACATAGGAGAGATCCACATTCAAACCCAACCGTTGATAGAGGGTACTGACTACTTCGGCACAAACGCCGATGATCTTGCCATCGCTCAGCCAGTTCCAGGGGGGATAATCGTGATGACCACAGGCGGAGAGGGTTGTGGTCGTCAAGGTCGTCGCGAGCCAGAGCTGAGCCAGCATATCCGGATCCTGTGAAAAAAAGTCTCGATGTGTGTCATTGAAGCACACCGCAGACGAAAAAATACCCCCGCACGAGCGGGGGTAGTTTGTTATCGGTGGAACGCCTAGGTAGAGCGTTACTGCCTGGCGCGCTTTTCCGATCCTCTCATGATGAGCCGGAAGAAAAGCGGGATAAAGAAGATGGCGATAAAGGTGGCCGCCAGCATGCCGCCGATGACCGGCCAGCCGAGGGCGTGACGGCTTGCCGCACCGGCCCCGCTGGAGGTGACCAACGGCACACAGCCGAGGATGAAGGCGAGCGAGGTCATCACGATGGGGCGGAAACGCAGGCGCGCCGCCTCCAGTGCCGACTCGATGAGGCTCATCCCCTCTTCGTGCTTCATCACCGCGAACTCCACGATCAGGATGGCGTTCTTGGCGGCAAGGCCGACCAGGGTCACCAGCCCGATCTGGAAGTAGACGTTGTTGGTCAGCCCCACCAGCCAGGTGGCGAGCAGGGCACCGAACAGGGCGAACGGTACGGCGGTGATCACCGCAAACGGCAGGCTCCAGCGTTCATACTGGGCGGCCAGAATGAGGAAGATCATCACGATACCGAAACCAAAGGCCATGCCTGCGCTGCCTGCGGCCGCTTTCTCCTGATAGGCGGAGCCGGTCCACTCCAGCTTGGCGTCGTTGCCAAGAGCCTCATTGGCGACCTCTTCCAGCGCGGCGATGGCCTGACCCGAGCTGTAGCCTGGGGCGGGCTGGGCCATGATCTTGGCGGCCTGGAAGATGTTGAAGCGTTCGACCAGTTCGGGGCCGGTGGCATCACGCACCGTCACCAGACTGCTGAGCGGGATCATTTCCCCCTTGTCGGAGCGGACATAGACGTTGCGGATGTCACTCTTCTTGGCGCGATAGTCTGCCTCGGATTGCAACTGCACCCGGTAGGTACGGCCGAACTGGTTGAAGTCGTTGACATAGACCTGGCCGAAGGTGGCTTGCATGGTGTCGAACACCGCGTTGATCGGCAGCCCAAGCGCCTTGGCTTTTTCGCGATCCAGGTCGAGATAGACCTGCGGCACGTTGGCGCGGTAGGTGCTGGTGACGCTGGCAAACTCCGGGCGCGCCTTGGCCGCTTCGAGGAAGCGTTGCACTTCGCCTGAGAAGGCCTGGGCGTTGCCGGTGCCACGGTTTTGCAGATAGGCCTCAAGGCCACCTGTGGTGGACATCCCCTGAATGGGGGGCGGGTTGAAGGAGGCGACAAAGCCATCCGCCAGCCCCATCAGGCTCAAGCCCTGGAAGGTCTTGGCCAGTGAGAAGGAGTCCTGCCCGGCCCCATGACGCTCACTCCAGTCCTTCAGGGTAATGAAGGTCATGCCGCTGTTGCTGATGATGGCATTGGAGAGAATGTCAAAGCCCGAGAAGGTGATCACATCCTTCACATGGGGGTTGGCCATGGCGATCTTGTCGAACTGATCTGCCACCGCCTGGGTCCGGCTCATCGCGGCCGCATCCGGCAGCATGACGGCGGAGATGAGGTAGCCCTGATCTTCGTTCGGTACCAGTTCGCCCGGCACTTTCAGGAAGAGGCCGTAGATGGAGAGGATCAGCACGGCGATGATGGCAAAGGCGACCCCCACCCGACGGTTCAGGAAGGCCACACCCCGTACATAGCCGCGGGTCAGCTGGTCAAATTTTTCGTTGAACCAGACGAAGAAGCGGGCCGGTTTGTGGTGTCCCTCTTTCAGCAACACGGCACAGAGGGCCGGGGAGAGAGTCAGTGCCACCAGACCGGAGATGGCGACCGAGACCGCGACCGTGATGGCAAACTGTTTGTACATCACCCCTGTCATGCCGCCCATAAAGGCGACCGGCAGGAACACGGCGCAGAGCACCAGTACGATGGCGACCACCGGACCGGAGACCTCCTGCATTGCGAGGATGGCAGCCTCTTTGGCGGAGCACTTCTTCTCGCTCATGATCCGCTCGACGTTTTCGAGCACCACGATGGCGTCATCCACCACGATACCGATGGCAAGCACCATGCCGAACAGGGTCAGCAGGTTGATGGAGAAACCGAGCACCAGCATGCCGGCGAAGGTCCCGATGAGCGACACCGGCACCGCGATACAGGGGATCAGGGTGGCGCGGAAGTTCTGCAGGAACAGGTAGACCACCACGAATACCAGTACGATTGCCTCGAACAGGGTGTGTACCACCTCTTCGATGGAGATCTTCACGAACTCGGTGGTGTCGTAGGGGATCTGGTACTCGATATCCTGCGGGAAGCGCTCCTTGAGTCGCTCCATGGTGGCGTGTACCGCATCGGCGACCGCGACGGCGTTGGCGCCCGGCTGCAGATAGGTGGCGATACCGATGGCCGGTTTGCCGTTGGCGCGGGCCACCAGATCATAATCCTTGCCCCCCAGCTCGACCCGGGCGACATCGCGGACCCGGATCTTGGAGCCATCGGGCATGGAGCGGACGATGATGTTCTGGAACTCCTTCACATCTTCAAGGCGCCCTTTGGTCTGCACCGTGTAGGTGAAGTCGATGGGGGCCGTGGTGGGCTGGGCACCGATCTTGCCTGCCGCGAACTGGGTGTTCTGCTCGCGAATGGCGCCAATCACGTCGCTCGGGGTGAGCTCGAGCTGAGCCAGTCGATCCGGCCGCAGCCAGATGCGCATGGCATAGTCGGTACCGCCAAACAAGGTGGTATCACCGATGCCGGGAATCCGCTTGAGCTCGTCGATGATGTTGAGCAGGGCGTAGTTCGACAGATAGGTGGTATCAAACGAGCCGTTCGGTGACTGGAGGGTGACCACCTGCAGGATGGAGGTCGATTTCTTCTTGACCGTCACCCCCTGCTTCTTCACCTCTTCCGGCAGCTGGGCCATGGCGGCCGAGACCCGGTTGTTGACGTTGATGGTGGCCTGATCCGGATCGGTGCCGATCTCGAAGTAGACGTTGAGGTTCATCTGGCCGTTGGAGGCCGACCCCGACTGCATGTAGATCATCCGCTCGACGCCGTTGATCTGCTGCTCCAGCGGCGCTGCTACGGTCTGGGAGATCACCTCCGGTGTTGCGCCCGGATAAAACGCCGTGACCGAGACCACCGGCGGGGTGATCTGGGGATATTGCTCGATGGGGAGTGCCCGCATCGCCGCCAACCCGCCCAGCACGATAATGATCGAAATCACGCTGGCGAAGATGGGGCGTTCAATGAAGAACTTGGAAAACATACGGGCTCCTTACTTGGCCGCAGACTGACTGACCACCTTGCCGGTGATCGCCTGCATCTCGTCGGCAGAGACAGGCTTCACCACGGCGCCGGGGCGAGCCTTCATCAAGCCTTCGACGATATAGCGCTCACCAGCCTGCAGGCCGTTTTCGATCAGCACGCCGGAGTCGACTGCCGCGCCCAGTGTCACCGGACGGGGCACCACCTTGTTGTCGGCATCGACTACCATCACCATGCGGTCAGCTTGGGACTGGACGATGGCGCGCGGCGGTACCACGATGGCGTTTTTGCGGGTGCCCAGATCGATGGTCATGCGGACAAACTGGCCGGGCAGTAGTACGCCGTCCTTGTTGTCGAAGATGGCACGGGCACGGATGGTGCCGGTCTGGGGATCGACCCGGTTGTCGGAGAAGTTGAGCTTGCCCGCCTCCGGATAGAGGGAGCCATCGGCCAGACGAATATGGGTGCGCCAGGTGGTGGCATCCTTCGCCTCAATCACCCCTTTCTTTACCGAGTTTTCGAAGTTGAGGCGATCCTGCTCCGAGTAGGAGAAGTTGACGTAGAGCGGATCAAACTGGGTGATGGTGGTGAGCAGGCCGTTGTCGCCGCTGGTGGAGATCAGGCTCCCCTCGGACTGGGAGCTCTTGCTCGCCATGCCGTTGATGGGGGCGGTCACCTGGGTGTAGCTGAGGTTGAGCTCCGCCTCTTTCACCTTGGCCTGAGCGGCCTGATGGCTGGCGATGGCCGCTTCGTAGTTGGCGATGGTGTCGTCATAGTCCTTGCGGCTCACCACCTGACGCTTGAAGAGGGGAATGATGCGATCCCGATCGGCACGTGCCTTGTTGAGACGGGCCTGCTCCTGAGCCAAGGTCCCTTTGGCCTGCTCCAGCGCCACCTTGTAGGGCTCCGGGTCAATCAGAAACAGCTCCTGACCGGCGGTAACCGGCTGGCCTTCCACATAAGTGCGCTTGAGCAGGATTCCACTGACCCGGGAGCGCACATCAATCTCGCGAAAACCGGCGGTCTCTCCCACCATCTCGGTGGTGAGCGGCACATCGGTCAGCTTGACCTCGGCGACCACCACAGGGACGGCGGGCATGGTCTGGGCCGTCTGGGTCGTCTCGCCGCCACAGGCACTCAGACCGCTGATCAGCGCCAGGGTCAGCAAGCTGCGTTTGTAAACCTCTCTTCCGGCATTGGGCACCTTCATCATCACACTCCTGTTGGATCGATTTCGGCTGCTGCGTTCAGCATGTTTCTCCATACACATCATTAACTTCATGATTAAAAAAACAACTTCTTTATGATTGGAATGAGAGATGATAGGGCGGCAACCTTGAACACAACCTTCTCAAAGTGGCAATTAGGGTTGCCGATTGACGAAAAAAGTCTGACTTTTCCGATATGAGTGGGGGTCAGCGGGAATGTTCTGCCCAGGCCTGGGCTCTTCGCAACCGTATCACCCAGCCACTCCTTGCTGTAAAAATAAGGTGCCATAAGGCACCTTTTCTGGATGAGCTTTTTACGCTCTTTTATCGCGGGCAACCGCGAGCCGCTTCACAGTTTACGAATTCGTCGCGGCTCATCGGTTAATCTTGCGCCGCATCAGGCGAAGCAGGCCCAGATGGGAGCGTGGTCGGAGGGTTTCTCGATGCCGCGCAGCTCGTAGTCGATACCGGTCTCGGTCACCTTGTCCTTGAGAGCATCGGAGGCCATGATGAGGTCGATGCGCAGGCCACGGTTCTCGTCAAAGCCTTTGGAGCGGTAGTCAAACCAGGAGAAACTCTCGCACTCGGTGGGATTGGCGGCGCGGAAGGTGTCGGTGAGGCCGAACCTTTTCAGTCGCTCCATCCATTCGCGCTCGATGGGCAGGAAGGAGCATTTGCCATCCCGCAGCCAGCGCTTGCGGTTTGCCTCGCCGATGCCGATGTCGAGATCGGTGGGGGAGATATTCATATCCCCGATCAGCACCAGCTGGTCGTCCGGGGTGTGGTTGGTCTCGAGGTAGTGCTGCAGATCCTCGTAGAACTTCTGCTTGGCCGGAAACTTGGTCTCGTGATCCTGACTTTCACCCTGCGGGAAGTAGCCGTTCATTACCTTGATGAGGGAGCCATCTTCGCGCTCGAAGGTGGCCATGATCATCCGGCGCTGGGCCTCTTCATCATCGGTGGGGAAGCCTTTCTCCACCTTGACCGGCTTCTGCTTGCTCATGATGGCGACCCCGTAGTGGGCCTTCTGGCCGTGAAACTCCACGTGATAGCCCATGGCCTCCACATCGGCCAGCGGGAAGGCTTCATCGTGCACCTTGATCTCCTGCAGGCCGATCACATCGGGCTGGTGCTTGTCGATGATGGCTTGCAGCTGGTGCAGACGGGCACGCAGGCCGTTGATATTGAAAGAGATGATCTTCATGTCCGGGATGCTCATGTCATTTTTATAAGTCGCTATTGGACTAGGAATCGGCGGTGGATGCAAGTTCGGGGGCTGTGACTGGCGCAGCTGCTCGGTAACCTGTTCATGAGCTGTCGCGAGAGGCTGTCAGCAAGGTGAAGCGCAGCGCAGGAACCGGAGCGTATAGATATACGTGAGGATTCCGAGCAGCACATGAGCCTTGATCACGGCCTCGCAGCAAGATCGTGGGCAGGTTGTCAGCGGGTCATCTTCTTGACAAACACCACCACAAACAGCGCCAGTGTAAAGCTGCCGGTGAAGGCCTCGAAGGCGGCGAAGATCCTGGAGAGACCGACCGGGGTAAAGTCGCCATAGCCCAAGGTGGTGAAGGTGACCACGCTGTAGTAGAGGCATTCGAGCAGGAAGATGGCGTTCTGCTCGAAGGGGGCATCCGGCCGGTAGATAAGGTGGTTGCCCGAGAAGTTGAGGCCGCAGAAGAAGTAGAAAATGCTGCAGATGAAGATGAGCAGCAACGAGAAGAGCACCACCCGCATCGGGGCCTCGCCATAGCCGCAGAAGAGATCGACCACCCAGGAGGTAAAACGCTGGGTCGACCAGAACGGCAGTTGCAGGCGGCGCATGGTGAGCTCCTGCTGGATATAGTTGCCGGACATGGTGAAGATCCCCTGTGCCTCGGAGGCTTTGCGCAGATCCCGGTAGGTCTCTTCCGCCTCCTTGAACCAGATGCGCGCCTGTTTGGGATCCCGTTCGCGGCGCCCCTTGCGATCCTGCATCACCCGTTTGCCGGTCTGCATGTTGTCGAGCCGGGTGTTGTGCCAGCGGATGCCGAGCAGGTTGACGTCATCGAGGGTGGCGCACTGGAGGTTGGCATCACTGAGATCGGCCTTCATCAGGCTGCCGCCCTTCATGCGCAGGCCGTAGAGGTGACCACCGCGCAGGTTGGCGCGATAGAGGTTGCACTGCTCCAGCAAAAATCCCTGATCGGACTCCTTGTTGACCAGATTGAGGCCCGCCAGATTGGCCCGTGACAGCTGCAGGCCATGGCAGAGTCCGCCTGCGCGAACGTACTGTTCAAGCGCCTCGGCGGTGTGGGCTTCCTGATGGGTATGGTGGGGATCATGCCAGTGGCAGAGATCGTGATCGCCAGCCTCTTCACTGCAGTGGCGGCCATCGGCCACCAGATAACGACACATCGCCATCTTCGTTTCCCTCGCATTGCCGAACTGGTTTCAGCATAGGCGGGGAAAAGGGGGCGCGGCGGCGTCTTAGCTGAACTGGTTGAACTCCTGACGCAGCTTGCGAAAACGCTCCTGCTGGGCCGGGTTGAGGGGGATGCCGTCGAGCACGTCCAGGGTGTCTTTGCACTCGGCACCAAATTCCGGACTCTTGCGGTTTTTCTGCATCAGTTGCAGCAGCACCTGGATCTTGTTGAGAGCCGCACCGGTATTGGCGGGGGCGCGGCGCAGGGCCTCGCGGAAATGGCCGAGGGCCTGCTCCAGCTCGCCGCTCTGATAGGCCTTGATCCCCAGATCGTTGAGCTGTTGGTAGCGCTGACGCCGCTCCAGCACCGTCTTGTCATCGCGGGTTGCCTGAATGCAGGTGGTGAGCAGCCGATCTTCGTCCTCCGCCAGCAGCCCTTGCAGGCTTTCGGCATATTCGAACTCGCCGAGCTGATAGAGGGCAAGGATGGTCTCGCCAAGCAGGGCGGGGGGCATGGTGGCCGGTTCATCGAGCCAGTTCTGATTGGCGCGATAGAGCATCTTCTTGCCCTTGAGCAGCTCGCCCAGCGCAATCTGTACCCGGGCCTGACAGATCTGCTCGAACACCGGGTAGTTGAACTCCGACATCATCAGCGAATCGCGGATGCGCGACAGGGCCGAATTGACCTGCTTTTGCAGGTTGGCGATGTGGTAGCTGTCGTTGCTGTTGAGGGCGTAGAGGGTCAGGGTCTGGATATAGGCCCCCAGATAATGGGGCGTGCGATGGATGGAGTTGCGCGACAGGTCGATCAGCGACATCAGCACATCCTTGGCCTGGGCGTAGTCATGGCGCTGCAGGCACACCTCCGCCAGCCGACGGGAGAGTTGCACCGACTGGGGGGAGATATCCACCGCCCGCCTGAGCTCCTGCTGCGCCTGCTCGTCATTGCCAAGGGCCAGCAGGGATTCTGCCAGCCAGAGGTGAGCCTCCACCATCAGCGGGGTATTTTTGAGGGTCGCCTGCAGATGGCTGACCGCCTCTTCGTGGAGCCCCAGGGTGTTGCACGCCTTGCCCAGCGTCAGGCGGGCCCAGCTGTTCTCCTGCCCGGCCAGCAGCTGGCGCATCAGGGAGCGCGCCTCCTGCGCCTGACCCAGCTTGAGGTGGGTATCGGCCTGCAGGCAGCGGCAGTAGTTGGCAAAACGGGGCACCGCATCGGCCCGCTCGGCACAGGCGGTAATGAGGGCTGCCAGATTGTCATCGGCCAGCGCGGTAAAGACGCTGGCCAGGGCGTTGCGCCGGGCGAGGGCACGTTTGAGGCGAAACGAGAACTGCTCCTGGGAGAAGGGCTTCATCAGGTATTCGTCGGGTTCGGCTTCCAGCGCGCTCAGTACCATGGCGCGGGAGCTGTCGCCACTCACCATGATCACCACGCTCTGGGGCGGGATCAGGTCTTTGTCGCGCAGGCTTTCGAGTAACTGGCGACCATTCTCGCCAACCCCGAGATCGTAATCGATGAGATAGATGTCGAAACTGCCCTTCTGGCAGCGGCGCCGCGCATCCTCGGCGGTATTGGAGTAGGTGATGTTGCTGATACCCAGATTGAGCAGCATCGCCTTCATCATCACCTGAAACGAGCGCTGCTCATTGACCATCAGAATGCGTTGTGGCTTGGCTGGGCTCTTTTTTTCTGGCTCTTGTTCAGGTGTCTGCATCTGTCTGGGTCGAGGCGCTGCGGGCTGATGAGGGAAAGTGTGCCACCAAAGCGCCCGAAGAGGCAATTGGCCAAGTTGTCGATTGCGAACCATCTCCGTTTGTCCGCCTTTTGCCCGCGATGAGTGAAAGAAAAAGGCCCTGTTGCCAGGGCCTTGAACTCACCGTTTTTTCTCTGCCAGATAGGGAGCAAATTGCGGCGTGTACTCGGCCTTGAACCCCTGTTCGGTCTTGATGATGAGATAGACCGCCAGCTGGTGCTGTTTGGCAAATGCCATCCCCGCTTCAGGCCCCATCACCATCAGCGCGGTATCGAGGGCATCGGCCTCCAGTGCGGTCGGGGTGATGACGCTGGCGGAGACCAGCTTGTGGGTGACCGGCTGGCCGGTGGCGGGGTCGATGATATGGGAGTAACGCTGGCCATCCAGCTCGTAGTAGTTGCGATAGCTGCCTGCAGTGCTGAGCGCCATGCCGTTGGGGATGACGATATCGGAAAACGCTCCCGGCTGATCGGAGGGTTCGACGATGGCCACTTTCCATGGCGAGCCCTTGCTGTTGTTGCCCTTGCTGCGCACCGCACCGGCCACTTCGATCAGGTAGTTGTGTACCCCCTTGTCCTCGAGCAGGGTGGCGATTTCATCCGATGCCGCCCCTTCGCCGAGAGTGGAGAGGTCGAGATAGAGATCCGGGATCGTTTTTTCGAGCAGGAAGTGATCCCCTTGCGGGGTCAGGGTCAGCTTGTCGATGCCCACCTTGTGGCGGGCGGCGGCGATGGCCGCCTCATCGGGCCGCTTGACCGGCCGTTTGTCCGGGCCAAAGCCCCACAGATTGACCAGAGGCCCCACGGTCACATCCAGCTTGCCGTCGGTCAGCTTACCGGCATCCATCCCCTGCTGGACTATGATGGCCATGGCGGGCGGGATGGCAAACGGGGTGTTGGCGGGCCCCTGATTGAAACGGGAGATGAGGGAGCCCGGATCGTAGGTGGAGATCTCCTTGTTCATCCGGGCCAGCAGGCTCTCTACATCGCTTTTGAGGGCGGGCTCCCCACCGGGGTAGCTATCGCTCAGGGTCACCACATAGTAGGTGCCCATGGTCTTGCCCTGAATTCGGGTCTGGGCAGGCGGGGTGGGCTGGCAGCCGGCCAGCGCCAGCAGCAGGGTCAGCAGCAGGCCGCGCAGGGCCGCCACGGGGGTTATCGCAATCATCCGGCGCTCTCATCTGGAGAAGGTTCATATCGGGGCGCTAGCTTAGCCAAGGGGCGCCCTTCGGGCGAGCCCTGATGGGGGGAATCGGAGGGAAAAGGGCAGAAAAAATTAAACATTTTTGAACCTGTGGCGGGAGTGGGTCGTATCGTCCATCCGTGAGGGAGCTAGTGGCGAGTAGAGCACCGTCTGGTGACCTGGCCCGCAGCTTTGGCCAAAAGCCATAGCCGATTGAAGACAATTGAGTAAAATGAAGGTCGATTTAGACGGCATCTTTGCGAAGCGTTCACCGCATCCGCCAAGTCGTTGCCATCCATTGCCAATCAAAGGAGAAGATGATGAAAAAGGCGATTACCCTGCTGTTTCTGAGTACCCTGGCTGCCCCCGTGCTGGCGGATGAGTGTGCACTGGTCATCGAAGGCAATGATGCCATGCAGTACAACCTCAAAGAGATGAGCGTGCCGGCCACCTGCAAGGAGGTGACGGTCACCCTGAACCACACCGGCAAGCTGCCTGTGACCGCCATGGGTCACAACTGGGTGCTGGCCAGCACCGCCGACTATCAGACCGTGGCAACTGCCGGGATGAGCGCCGGGGCCGAGAACGGTTATCTGCCCAAGGATGATCCTCGTGTGCTGGCTCACACCAAGCTGATCGGCGGCGGCGAGAGCAGCAGCGTCACCTTCAAGACTGACGGTCTGGCGGGCAAGGATCTCACCTTCTTCTGCTCCTTCCCCGGCCACTTCGCCATGATGAAGGGCTCCTTCAAGGTCAACTAGGGTGCTGACCGGCATCGAGCCGGTTGCCTCAATAGAAAAGCCGGGATTTCCCGGCTTTTTCATCTCTGCTGTTTGTGTGTGGCGTGGCATGACTGCACACCGCCGACTTTTGCGCTATTTGGCCTGCAGGGTAAAGAAGGCGATGGCGGTCTTCTTCTGGCATTCGAAGTGAATGCTCTCTTCACCGGTCACCACCAGCGTCTCGTTGATGGCCACCTCTTTGCCCTGCACGGCCAGCTGGCCGCTCAGCAGGTGACAGAGGTAGGTCTTCTCTGGCTCGAGGGTAAGGGTCAGCGGGAAGGGGAGGTTCAGCACTCGCACGTTGGCGCTGATGCGATCCGGATTGTAGATAAGCCCCAGATCGGTCACCTCTTTTTTCAGCAACTCGCAGTGGGTCTCCTCATCGCCGCTAAAGTGCGCAGCCTCGAAGGTGGCGTAGGGGTGACCATTGAGCACAAAGCCAGCCCCGCTCACCGGCAGCAAAATGCGCTGATAGCCAGGAAAGGGGGAGAAGGGGCCCGCGCTCTTGATGGGGGCCGAGCTCAGTCGATAGTCAAAGTCGAGTTTGGCAAGGCTGCTCCCTTTGGGGGAGATGAGGATCTGGCTGGTGGTGCCCTGCTGGTTTTTCCAGGGCATCTTCTGGTGGTCAGACTCTTTAATCAGGGTGATCACGGGCACGTCCTTACGATAAAAAACGCAGGGAGCCGGGTACATCAGCCCCGGCTCCCTGATAGAGAGTGGCGATGGTAAAGGCGATCAGCCCTGACCATCCAGCGCAGCCAGCCGCGCTTCCATGGCGGCGAGACGGCTCTTGAGCTCGCTCACTTCCAGCTCCAGCTCGCTCAGACGGTCGGCGGCAGGGGAGGCATAGGCCGCTGCGGGGGCTGCATCCATCATCGCCTGAATATCCACTTCGCCGCTAAACAGGTGGGCGTAGCGGGATTCGCGCTTGCCCGGTTCACGCGGCAGTTTTACCACATAGGGGCCACGCTCGATGAGTTGGGTCAGCACCGCATCCACCTCGGTCACATCATCGAAACTGCAGAGGCGGTTGGTGCGCGAGCGCAGCTCCCCCGGGGTTTGCGGGCCGCGCAGCAGCAGTTCGCAGACAATGCCAAGCTCCTGGGCACTGAATTTCAGCTCGCCAAATTCGGTGTTGCAGAATCTGTGCTGATAGCGGGGCACCCGGGCGTTGAAGCCTGCAGTGTTGACCACCAGCCGCTTGCGGATCAGCTCGTCTACCACGGCGCGGATATCGAGCTCGGAGAGCTCCAGCACCGGCTCGCGGTTGCTCTTCTGGTTGCAGGCGTTGACCAGTGCATTAAGGGAGAGGGGATATTGATCCGGGGTGCAGATCTCTTTTTCAATCAGACAGCCGATGACGCGGGCCTCCAGTGGGCCAAGTACTAACTCCATTTCCTACTCCCTTCCAAATCGAGACATCAAGAGCCCCTATCTTAGTCATGGTCCGCGCCGCGTCTAGCGTTGCGCGCCATTTTTGCGAGCTGATCAGGGCGTTGGCGAAAGGCTCGCCAACGCCAGAGGTCTCCGCTTTTAGCGCTGCCCCTGATAGAAGCGCGCCTTATTGGCATACATGGCGTCGTCCGCCACCCGGCTCAGCTCCGCCAGCGGGGTTTGGTCGCTGCTGCTCCAGCCGATGGCAAATCGCAGCGGGAAGCTGTGCTCCCCATGCTGCACGATGGCGTGCTGCTGGCTTGCCTCCAACCTGCCTGCCAGCTGCTGGCTGGCGAGGTGATCCGCCTCCGCCAGCAGCACGAACTCGTCGCCGCCGATACGGAAAATCTTCTCATCCTGACGGCAGAGGGTGCGCAGCTGGTGAGCCATCTGGATTAGCAGGGCGTCGCCAGCCTCGTGCCCATACTGGTCGTTGGTGCGCTTGAGTCCGTTGAGGTCGAGCATGAAGAGGGCGAGGTGACGCTCCGGATGGCGCGCCAGCACTGCTTGATAGTGGTGGAAGGCCTCTTCGAACGCCTGCCGGTTGGGCAGCCCGGTGAGGTTGTCGGTGCGGGCGACCCGCGCCAGCTCGTCGGTGAAGAGACGCCCCTCGATGCCCACCGCCAACTGCTTGGCAAACAGCCGCAAGATGGCCCTGTCTTCGGACTCCAGCCCTTCGGCGCTCACCATCAGATAGCCAAACAGCACGCCGCTCTGGCTACCGGGCAGGGTCATGATCTTCCAGAGTGCGTTGTCCCACTGGCATTCGGAGTGTTTGACCTCCTCATCCATCAGTTGAGCCAGTTTCTCCTGCAAGGCATCCCGCAAGGGGGCATCGGCCCCCTGGGTCAGGGAGTAGTGGGGCTGGCCATCGCGGCGGATCACCAGCCCCCAGCGGTGGCCGGGATAGAGCTGCGAGAGTTGCAGCAGGGCAGAGCTGGCCAGCTCGGCAATATCGATATCCAGCTGCTGGTGCAGACCGAACTGCAGCCAGGATTGCAGGATATGGCGGCTACGCTCCTCCCGGCTCAGGGCCGAGCGCAGGGCGGTCGTTTGCGAGGCGACCTCTTGCTCCAGTTCGTCGTTGAAGCCGAGCAGCCGCTGGTTGAAGGCCTCTTTCTCGCTATTGGCCTGCTGCAGCTGTTCATTTTGCTGATAGAGCGCCCGCACCTGATCCGAGATGGTGCAGGCCATCTCCTGCAGCAACTGGCGCACCTCGTCGTACTCCACAAAGCGCAGCGGCGCCTGCCGTTGCTGGTAATTGCCCTTGCCATAGCTGCGCACCAGCGCGGCCAGCGAGCGCAGCGGTCGGGTGAGCCAGCGGGTGAGCCAGATGCAGCCGATGGCCACCAGCAACAACATGACGGCGATGCTGACGGTCAGCAACTGTTGGGATTTGTTGAGCTCGCTGACCCTGTCATTGCTGTAGCTGTAGAGGGTGATGGTAGGGGTGATCTCCTGCTCCAGCTGGGGCCAGCCAATGGCCAGGGGCTGCGCCAACTTGCTTGGCTCCCTGTCATCCATGGCGTTCTGGTGAGCCCCTTCGTAGAGACGGTTCTCGCCCTGGGAGATCACCAGATATTCGCTCCCCTTGAGATAGGGCTCCAGCAACTGGGCCATCTGCCGCCAGGGGAGAATGGCCATCACGAAGCCGGAAGGGGTCTGCATCACCCCTGCGCGCTGGTGGTTGCGATAGATGGGGGCCACCAGCGCCAGCCCGCCGCTGCGGTTTTGCTCCATGTCGTCGACCAGCACGGGATCATCGACGGGAAGCAGCAGATGCTTGCCCTGCTTTGCCTCGCGGGTCTTCCCCCAGGCCATCAGCTGCGGCATCAGATTGCTCGACTCGAGGTGGGAGGCCTGGCCATTGATGTACTCCACCACCAACCCCTTGTCATCGATGAGGTAGGCCGATGTGAGCAGGCTGTTGGATTTTATAAAGGTGGCCAGCGCCAGCCGGGCATGGCTGGAGAAGAGGAAGTTGTCGAGGGCCTGATGGAGCACCCGATCCTGGCTGAGCTGATTGATCTGGGTACCGATCAGCTCGCTGCGAAAGCGGGCCTCGCGGGTCATGCTGGTGAGGGCCCGCTCCAGCTGTGACTGCTCACTCTGGGCGATGATCTGGTGCTGACGGATCAGCAGTACCGTGCTGGCCAGCAGCGCCGGCAGCAGGGCAACGGTGAACAGGATGATGATCAGGGTCGGGCCGAGACGAAAGGTGCGATGCTTCATGGTGCTTTGACCTGTCGGTACTGCTGATCGGCCAACTGCTGCATATAGCGGGCTGTGTCGGCGGCACTGATCCCCTCTTTAAAGCGCTCGAACCCTTTCTCCATCGCTTGCCAGGCGATGGACATGGCGCTGTCGGAGGGCATGGGGGTACTGAGGGTGAACTGCTCCAGGAGCACTTTTTCCTGAGGCGTGGGACGGCGGCTGATGGCGGTAAAAGCCTGCTGATTGACCGGCAGCAGCGCCCCCTGATGATAGATGAACTGCTGAATATCCTGACGCTGGATAAAGGCCATCAGCGCCTTGATGACGGGCTGGCGATCCTCATCGTCCATCGCCCAGCGGGAGGCTCCCAACACGTAGGCGCCGCTCATGGAGTGCATGGGATGGCTTTGCCAGCGGGGCAGCAGGGCGACGCCCAGCTTATCCCCCATGTTCTTCACCAGATCATTGAACGCCCAGTCCCCATTGATGAGGTAGGCGCTCTTGCCCTCATTGAAGCGGGCGAGGGCTGTATCATAGTCGCACTCGGGATCGACCCACTGTTCGCTGACGACGGTGCGGTAGGCCTCCAGTGCCTGCACCATGGCCGGGCTGTCGAGGGTGATGCGCCCTTCGGTCACCGGCGAGCCACCAAAGGTGTGTAAAAAGGCGGCGAAGTAGTACATGTCGTGATAGGGCCAGCTGACGGGGTAGACCCCCTTGGTCTTGAGGGCCGGGGTGATAGCAGTCAGTTGCTGCCATTGGGTCACCGGAGTCGAGACCAGCGCCTTGTTGTAAAACAGTATCAGATGGTTGCCCTGCATCATGGGCATGCCCCAGCGTTGCCGATCCAGGGTGACATAACGCAAGGCGTTGGCCATCAGCGCGGGGGAAAACCACTCGGCCGGGACGGGGGCGAGGGTCATCTGGCGATAGAGGCCGATAAAATCGGAGGGGATCAGCATCAGGTCGGGCAGCCCCCTGGCCTGAGCTGCCAGCAGGAGATCCGCCTTGATCTTGCTCGGCTCAATCTGGGTGACCCGTACTCTGTGGTTCCCCTCCTGATTGAAGCGGGCGATCACGTCGTCGATCACGTAACCGGCTTGCTGGGAGTGCCACAGCTCCAGTTCAGGCTCCTGAGCCTGCAGGGGGTGGCTCAATGCGAACAGGCAAAGCAGCAAGAGATGATAAAAAGATCGTTTTCTGCTCATGTTATCATCACCGTTATTCCCTGAATTCCAAGGGAAAAATGTAACAAACTACCGGCAAGATCGGTAGGCTCGGGTGTCAACTAATTGACAGAAACAACAAAAAGCCCGGCGCGTGGGCCGGGCTGGGGGATAAATTGCTTATCCGCATATTCTTCGAGGCATCTATTGTGGATGTTGTTTGAGGATGTCGTATATCTCCTCTTTCAGTTTGAGTTTCTGTTTTTTCAGATCTCTCACCTCGGCGCTATAGTCGCTGGCGTGATGCTTTTCCAACTTTCTAATCTCCGCATCCAGGTCGTTGTGCAAGTCAAACTTCTTCTGGAAATGGACATCACTGCTCTTCAGTTTCGAGATAAGTTCTCTGTACTCTGGGAACATGTAATGGAGCCTCCTTGGTTTCGTTTGATTGTGCCTGTAAGACCAAAGCTACCCCTTAGTGCCGGGGATAAATGTGATCCTGATCGGATTTGGGGGCAATGATTTGGAGTATTCGGCGGGATATTTATAACTTGTTGAATCAAAACAAGATAAGTGATTTATCAATCTGAATGGTGAGCACAAACTGTGCGACAAGTCACAACAGGGGCAGTGTTGGCGTGAGGGCGCAGGATCAAAAAAGGGGCCGAGTGGCCCCTTTTTATGGATGCAGGCAACGTTACTCTTTATCTTCGTCCGCCTGCTCTTTTTTCTTTTTCTTCTCGGGCAGCGGCTTGCCGTCGCGGTGTATCACCTTGCCCGCCTCAAAGCCAATCTGGGCGGCCAGCTCCTCCAGATCCGCCGACTTGGCCTGATCCCCGATAGCGTAGCGATAGTTGGCGATGGAGAGTTTGTCAGCCACCGGCGTGCCCGGGACGATAGGCTCGCGCCAGCCCTGGCCGATGTGGGCCACCAGGGTGCCGTTCATCAACAGCTCGCCGACGATCTCCTGGGTCGGATTGCCCTTGCCGTAGGTGAGACCCTGCGGGTGTTTCTTGCCGACCAGCGGCTCGTTGCTGGCGGGGATCAGCTTGGTGCGGATTAGCCACTTGGGCTGTTTGGTGTTGCCCACCGCCTTGCCGGTCTGGTACTCGTTGATCTTGATGGTCTTGATCATCTGGGCCATGAAGTCCTTGGTCAGCGCCTTCTGGGCGTCGCTGGTTTCATCGATGGCGATGGGGGCCACATACCAGGTCTGGGTGGCTTGAGCCTTGGGAGCGGCAGGGGCAGTTTGCGCCATGGCCAGGGGGCTGAGCAGGATGGCAGCCAGCAAGAGTCCTATCTTCTTCATTGTGATTCCGCTTTTGTTTCAACAAGAATTTTGTTTTGCCAGCGACGACTGCGCCAGCGCCAGAACATGGCCAGACCGCGCACCCACTCGTCGCAGGCCAGCGCCAGCCAGATACCGACCAGTCCATAACCCTGCATGATACCGAGGAAATAGGAGAGTGGCACGGCAATTCCCCACATGGAGAGCAACGCCATGTAGAGGGGGAAACGGGCATCCCCGGTGGCCCGCAGGGCGTTGATCACCACCAGATTGAAGGTGCGGCCGGGTTCGAGGATAAGGCTGATAAGAAACAGTTGCGCCACCTGAGTGATGATGTCGGCATCATCGGTAAAGAGGCTGATGATGGTACGGCCATTGAGGACAGCCGCCACGGCGATGACGCAGGTGACTGCCAGCCCCAGCTTGAGGCTCTTGAGCAGCTGTTGATAGGCGCGATCGAACTGTCTGGCCCCCGCCAGATGGCCGATGATGATCTCGTTGCCAAGGCCGATGGAGAGGCCAAACAGCAAAATAAACAGGCAGATCTGGAAGAAGTAGGACTGGGTCGCCAGCGCCTTGTCACCCAGCAGTCCGACAAAGGCTGTCACCACCATAAACTGCAGCATCCAGGAGAGGTTCTCCCCTGCCGCCGGCAGGCCGATATGGAGCACCTTGCCCAGCATCTCCCGGCTGGGGTGGACGATATCGCGCACCACCAGTCGAATGCCGGTCTTGCGGGCCACCAGCCACACCAGCAGCACCACGCCGATCAGGCGGCCCGCGACCGTGCTGATCGCGACACCGGCGACCCCCAGCTGGGGCAAGCCGAACCAGCCGTAGAGCAGCAGCAGGTTGCCGACGAAGGTGATGAGGTTGACGATCAGGGTCACATACATCGCCTGACGGGTGTGGCCATGGGCGCGCAGGGTGGCTGCCAGACAGAGGGCTGCCGCTTCCGGCAACAGGCAGAGACCGATGATCTGCAAGTAAAGCGTCCCGTCGCTCATCAGGTTGGCAGGCAGGTTCATCAGCGCCAGCATGGTGCTGGCCCCCGCCATCACGCCAATGGCGGCCACCAGACCGATCAGCAGGTTGAAGCCGATGGCGGTGTGGATCACCACCCGACTCTTCTCCCGATCGCCTGCCCCCAGATACTGGGTGATCACCACGCTGGTACCGATGCTGACGAAGCTGAACAAGGTGATGGCGAGATCGAACACCTGATTGCCGACCGCCAGCGCGGCCACTCCCTGATAGGAGACGTGACCCACCATGAAGGTGTTGAGGGCACCGGTCAGAAAGTGCAGGGCGAGATCGATAAAGAGCGGCCAGGTCAGCGCAAAGAGGGTACCCGGGCCTGCGTGGGATTGAGATTGCATGGCATGTCCAACAGCTGGGAGGGCACGGGGGAGTGCCCTCTGGGGGCGCATTTAACACCAAGGCCAAGGCCGGTGCAATCCTTGTGCAGGATTGCATCGGCCAGGGGATCAGGCCAAGGGGTCAGGCAGGCGTGGCGCCCGCCTCCTGTTCGCTTGGCAAGGTGAGGCGCGCCGAGTCGGGCAGGGCATCATCCTGCGGCCAGTTGGAGCGGATGGCATCTGTGGTGCTCTCCACCACCGCCTCATCCTTGAACACCGGCTCGCGATAGCAGCGGGTCAGGCGCAGCGCCTGATACATGTCGGGGCAGAGGATGATCCCTTCATCGCCCACCCGCACGCCCGCCTGCTTTAGCCAGTGGGTCATCTGGCCGTGGCGACCCGCCATCACCATATGGATGCCGCGTCGTTTCAGCTCTTTGTGCAGCTCTCCCACCATGCTCATCACGCTGATGTCCTGATGAGTGAAGCAGGCGACCGCATCGATCACCAGACACTTGGGGGCTCGGGGATCCTGCACCAGCAGGGCCAGCACCCGCCGCTTGAAATAGGGGGCGTTGAAGTAGGTGAGCGGCGAGTTGAAGCGATAGACCAGAATACCCGGGATCGCCTTGGCCTGTTCGTTATCCCCCAGGGTGCGCACCACCCCCTCGTCATCCATGCCAAGCAGCTGGTCGGTGGGGCGCATCACATTGCGCAGGAACTGGAACAGCCCCAGCAACACGGCGAGGGTGATCCCGGGGATCACTCCCATGGTGAGCACGCTGATAAAGGTGACCAGCGCCAGCCAGAAGGCGGAGCGATCGGAGTTACGCAGCGCCCACAGTCCGCGAAAGTCGGTGAGCGAGAGTGAGGCCATTACCAGCACCACCCCGAGGGCAGCGGTCGGGATGTATTTGAGCGGCGCCGTCAGATAGAAGGTGATGAGGGCTATCACCGCCGCAGCGATGATGGAGACCAGCTGGCTCTTGCCGCCGTTGGCGTCGTTGACCGCAGTGCGTGAATCCGCGCCGCTGATGGCGAAACCCTGGGAGACCGCGGAGGCGAGGTTAGCCATACCGAGGGCCCGAAACTCCTTGTCCGCGTCGATTTCGTAACCGTTTTTGGCTGCAAAGCTGCGAGCGGTCAGCATCATGGAGACGAAGCTCACCATGGCCAGGTTAAGGGCGGGCAGCACCAGCTCCCGCATCAGACCGGGGGGAAATTCCGGCATCTGGAACGCGGGCAGGCCGGAGCCCACCGTCCCCAGGGTGGCGATATCAAACTGGCCGAGATTAAAGCCCCACACCAGCGTAGCGGTCACCACCATGGCCACCATGGAGGAGGGCCATGCCGGTTTGTAGCGCTTGGCCAGCAGCAGGGTGAGCAGGGCTACCAGACTCATGGCCAGGGTCGGCAGATGGGTCTGGGTGATATAGGTGGCCCCGCTGGCGATCCGCTCGATGAGGTAACGTTCGCTGAAAGTGAAGCCGAAGATCTTGGAGAGCTGGCCCACCATGATGGTGATGGCCACACCATTGAGCAGCCCCATCAGGATGGGTCGGGAGAGAAAGTCCGCCAGCACTCCCAGCTTGAAGCGGCTGGCAATCAGGCACCAGAAGCCGGTCATGGCGGTCATGGTCATCACCAGTTGCCAGTGACGGGTTGGGTCGCCTGCGGCCAGCGGCGTTACCACGGCGGCGATGACCGCACAGGTGGCGGCATCAGGGCCGACAATCAGCTGGCGGGAGGTGCCAAACAGGGCGTAGACCAGCATAGGCAGGATGCAGGAGTAGAGACCGACGATGGCACCCACCCCGGCAAGCTCGGCATAGGCGATGGCGACGGGCAGCGCCACGGCCGCCACCGAGAGTCCGGCGCGAAGATCTGGCATCAACCAGGCGCGCTGGTAATGCAGCAGGGCGGCGAGGCCCGGTAGCCAGCGTTCGAGAGAGAAGAAGTCGCGCATTATTTAACCCATTGAGTTACAACCAGCTTTTCCCCTAGTGTGCCCAAGGTTATCGAAAGATTGCAATCAGGTTATGGCCAGTTTACCTGAAGGTCAGGCCAGATAGCCTGCCAGCGTTTCTCCTTGATGCGCTGGGTAAAAATCTGTTTGTCCTGGCGACATCTGGGGTTGGCACTCACTTGCAGCGACCAGTTGATGGCAAAGCCGTAGGGGGCGAGCCACTCGAACTCGCCATCCTGGTTCAGGCGCACGCCGATGCAGGTCGGCACTTCGACCCAGTGGCTCAGCGCCTCAAGGCTGCAGGCAAACGGCGCCACCAACTGGCGCGTGTGCATGCGGGCCTGATTGCGCACCTCCCACTGCTGACCCGGCAGCCGTTTGGCCAGCCAGGCTTCGTGTTCAGCCTCGGCCAGCCCTTGCGGAGCGTTTTTATCGAGATAGATCAGGTCGATGTCGTTGAGCGGGGTGGGCACCGCCTTGTGGTGAAGGTGATCCCAGATGAGGTTGCGGATAAAACCGGCCCCCAGCGCCCAGTCGGGCAGATTGAGCTCGGCTGCGGCTTGCAGGCAGGCCATCCGCTGCGGATCGGCCCGCAGCAGGGCTTCGGTCTTGGTTTGGAATTGCTGTTCGAGGGCGGTGTTCAGAGGTTCAGTTGTTGGCATTGCGGCGTAACCAGACATCAATGTAACGGCAGCTCGGCACTATAGTGAGCCCCTCCGCCTGAGTCCAGTTGAAGAAGGCGCGCGCCAGCTGATCGGCAATTCCCTGCACCCGCAGTTCGGGGGGCACGAAGGTGCTGTAGGCGTCGATGGTCTTGGCATCGAGCCGCCGGTAGCGCAGTCTCGACTCTTTCCCCTCCACCATACAGATGAACTGCTGCTGGTTGGCCTGATGGATGATGTCGCTCATGGTGGGCACCTCTGGCATAAAGTTGGGTCTCTCGGCACAACATAACTGTTAGCCAAGGTATAGAACAGATAGTGGATGATGTATCGATTGTTATCAGGATTATTGAGCCAGCTCTTGCTCTCTGACTTTTATCTTGGCACGAATCGATGTGGCGATAATCAGCAAGTTCGGAAGAGGTAAAAATGGACACGGTAATGTTGAAAGTTACCCGGAAGGTGTTGGCTCAAAGTCAGAACAGCCCGGATCAGCGGCAGATTGCGATTTCCGATGCATCATGCTCTGAACTCAAAGCTTTGTTTGAAACGGCAGGTAAAAATAGAAAAATTCGACTCTTGTTGGCCAAGAAAATCTCTTTATGGATGGGGGATACAGGGGCTATTTGGTACAGCCACAACCAAGATAAGAAAGGAGATTTTGAGCGACTCTTTTCATTGTTGGCGCACCATCCCGATGCGCCATTCCAGTTTATTTGTGAGGTTGCGGCCGATAGTCACTAGGCCCAGGCTCGCTCCAGCAGGGTAAGTAACTGCTCACGGTCGGCATCCTTGCGATTGAACAGCAGGGCACCGTCGTTGAGCGCCAGATCGCGGATCTCGGTCAGTAGCGAGCGATCGTTTACCCCTGCCTCGCTCATGGTGCGCGGCAGCTTGACCGCTTGCCACAAGGTGTCGCGCAGGGTGCGAATAGCTGTGATGGTCGCCTCCGCCCGCTGATGGGCCGGGGTGGCAGCAAAGCGCTCTGCCCCCACCAGCGGCAACAGCAGCCGGGCCAGCTCGCTATCCACCTCGGGGCGGTTGTAGTCGAGCACGGTCGGCAAAAAGAGGTTCATGCACAGCCCGTGGGGCAGATGGCAGCGGGCTCCCAGACTGTGGCCGAGGGCGTGCACCAGCCCCACCATGGAGTTGGAAAAAGCCATGCCAGCCAGCGTGGAGCCTTCCGCCAGTTGCAGCCGCAGTTGTTTGTTTTGCTGGTCGTGGATGATTTGCGGCAGGGCGCTGGCGATCTTCTCCACCGCCATCAGGGCCAGCGCATCGCTCACCGGGTTCTTGGCGGTACCGATAAAGGCCTCGATGGCGTGGGTCATGGCGTCCATGGCGGTAGCGGCGGTGATATTGAGGGGCAGTCCCTGGGTCAGGCGCGGGTCGAGCACCGCCAGCTGGGGCAGCAGGAAGGGGGAGGTGAAGGGCACCTTGCGCCCGCTCGCCTCATCCTTGATCACCGCCACCAGAGTCACCTCTGATCCTGTGCCCGCCGTGGTGGGCACCACCGCCAGCGGCTTGAGGGGACGGGTCAGGCAACCGGCGCCCGAGTAGTCGAGCAGATGATCCCCCCCCATGGAAGTGAGAATGTTGACTGCCTTGGCGGTGTCGATGACCGAGCCGCCCCCCAGCGCCACCAGACTGTCGCAGTCGAGCTCGCGATAGCGTTTGGCGATCCGCTCCACCACGGCGGTGGAAGAGTCGGCCGGGATCTCGTCCCAGATGGCGGCGACCGGCAGTTCCCCCTCGGCCAGCACATTGGCCAGCAGGGTGGCAAGGCCGGTGGCATTGACCCCCTTGTCGGTCAGCAGCAGCGGGCGACGGGCCCCGAGGCTGGTCAGCTCGCTGGCCAGTTGCTCCAGCGCCTGTTCACCGGCCAGCAGTTTGACCGGGCAGAAGAAATCGTAATAGCGGCTCATTTCAAGGCTCCTTGCGCGTTAGCCGGTCACCAGACCCAGATAGATGTTACAGGCCCGGCCGATCTTGTTGGTCGGGGCGGGATAGTGGCGCAGCAGAGGCCGCGCGATAAAAGCGGGCAGGATCAGGGACTGCAACTGCTCAAGCCCCCGCACCAGATGCATGGCGACGGTCAGATCTCCTTCCACCAGCAGCCGGTTTTCGCCAAATGCCTGATTGACCCCGAGCCGAAAACTCAGGGCGCGAAAGGCGATATTGGGGTGTTTGAAGCGCACCCGCAGCGGATGGATGGTGGCATGAGGGGCGGCTGGCGCACCGGGATACCAGCGCCCACCCTGCTTGTGCATGTTCATGGCGTAGCCGATGCCGCCCACTTCGAGGCGAATAGCCAACCCGTCCGGCAACGGCGCCAATTCACGGCGCACTGCCTCGTCGGTGCGGGCGGCGCGGCAGAGGGTGCGACCCACCACCCAGAGCAGAGTGGTGATCCAGAGGCGGCGGCCAAGGGCTGCCGCAGGTTCAAACGTCCATGTTGGTATGGAAAGGCGCATGAGGATTGGCTCCTGAGATGGCTGACCAGAAGAGGGCGAACGCACTGGCTTGCCAGTAGTCGTCCTCCCCCAGCTCCGGTTGATCGACAAACAGTGATGCGCAGGCGAGGAACTGGCCCTGACACACCTCCAGCAACAGTGGCGCGGGGGCCTGCATCAGCTCGCCGCTAGCCTGCCCCTTTGCCAGCAGGGCAGGCAGAAAGCGCAGGGCATCGTTCAGGATCTGGCTGCGGGCCGGTCTGGCCAGCAGCGGAGAGTGAAAGAAGCCCAGCACAAATTTGAGCTCATTGGGGTTAGCCTGCATCCACTCCATCGCCAGCAGCCAGTAGTGGCGGGTCTGGTCGTACAGCGGCAGGGCGGGATCCGCTTCATGGATGGCGCTCCCCATCCGGGTCTTTACATCCTGATAGAGGGCGAGGATCAGCGCCTCCTTGCTCGGAAAGTGGTGGAACAGAGTGCCGTTGGCCACCCCGGCCGCCTTGGCGATGCGGGCGGTGGCGGCCCCCTGCAGGCCATCCTCGGCGCAGAGGGCGAGGGCGGCATCCAGGATCTGGCGGCGCTTGTCGGTCATGGTTTGTGGCTGCGGGATAGCCTGGTTCATGGTCATCTCCATCAGCGCAGGAAGAAGGCCATCATCAGCTTCTGGATCCAGCTGTGGTAGGGCGGATGGATCAGGGAGCCGGTGGTGAACTTGCCGCGGGTCAGCACGGTTTTTGCCTTGGAGAAGGTGAGGAACCCCTCGTGGCCGTGGTAGTGGCCCATGCCGGAGGCGCCGATGCCGCCAAACGGCACATCGTCAGCCGCCACCTGAAACAGGCTTTCGTTGATCGCCATGCCGCCGGAGTGGGTCTCCCGGGTCACTCGCGCCTGCAACTCGGGATCGAAGCTCATCAGATAGAGGGCCAGCGGGCGGGGCCGCTCAGCCACATAGGCGAGCGCCTCCTCCAGGGTGTCGTAGGGAATGAGCGGCAGCAGCGGGCCAAAGATCTCCTGCTGCATCACCTGACACTGACTTGGTACCCCGGTCAGCAGGTGGGGCACCAGCAGGCGACGCAGGTCATCGCGGGTTGGGCTGCCACAGGGGTGGAGCTGGGCACCCGCCTTCTCGGCTTCATCGAGCCAGCTGACGAGACGTTGATACTGGCGGTCGTTGATGATGGCGCCGTAGTCGGCGCTATTGAGCCCCTGCGGGTAGAGCTTGCTGAAGTGGCGGCGATAGGCGGCGATAAAGTTATCCACCTCGCTGCGGGGCAGCAGCACATAGTCGGGGGCGACGCAAATCTGCCCGGCGTTGAGGCTCTTGCCGAAGATCATCCGCTCGACCGCGGTGGCGACCGGCATGTCGGGGGCGATGAGACAGGGGCTCTTGCCACCCAGCTCAAGGGTGAGGGGGGTGAGCTGGGGCGCGGCGGCGGCCATCACCAGCTTGCCCACCATGGTGGAGCCGGTAAAGAGCAGGTGATCGAACGGCAGCGAGCTGAACGCCGCCGCCATCTGGGCATCTCCCTCGATGATGGCGATCTCGTTTTCGTCAAACACGCTGGTGAGCATGGTGCGCAGCACGGCGTTGGTATGAGGGGTGAACTCGGAGAGTTTCAGCATTGCCCGGTTACCCGCCGCGATGGCGGTGATGAGGGGGCCAAGGCTCAGCATCACCGGAAAGTTCCACGGCACGATAATGCCGACCACCCCGAGTGGCTGGAAGTGCACCTCTACTTTGGCGGGGGCCAGCAGCAAGCCGGTGTGGCGGCGGTGGGGCTGCATCCAGCGTTTGAGCCGCTTCTGGGTGTAGTTGATCTGCATGATGCAGGGCAGCACATCGGCGATCAGGCTGTCGTAGTGGCTGCGCTGGCCATAATCTGCTGCCAGCGCCTTGCACAGCTGCCCCTTGTGGGCGAGCAATGCCTGTTTGAGTTTGGTCAGCTGCGCCCGGCGCTCGGCCAGGGTTGGCATGGGGTGAGCCAGACTCGCCCGCTTGAGCCGTGCCAGCTGATCCGGCAGGGACAATTTGATGGCGAGGATATCCTCAGGAGTGTGTTGAAGCTGCGCCGCACCCATGTTGTTCTCCGCATGAAAAATGACCGACTGATTAGTCGGTCTAAATCTAGCTGTTTGTTACCGGAATGTAAAGCTGGCAAGCTGTCTGCCGTTCACCACGAGCTGGACGCAAGAGAGAACTGTGTGTCTCCCCACACTTTTGTGGTTTGCTCGTTGGTGACTTATCTAATAAGGGGTAGTTTTTGGCTATTAACCTACACGGAGAGAGCACTATGACCAGGGAACTGAACAGCTTGTTGGCCCGGCTTGAAGATGTGGTTGAGCGGATGCCGGATTGCTTCAACACTTACGAATTTGCCCAGAAGCTTGCGCTGCAATATCAGCCGGAGTTCTTTGCCGCCGGCCACTCGCTGGCCGAGCACGAGGGCAAAGTACTGCGGGTGCTGCACCAGAAGATCGCCGAAGCGCTGGCAGGCAGCGAGATGGTGATTGAAGGGGCTCTGCTCCCCTGCGTCACTCCCTGGGGGGAGAAGGCGACCTCACCGCGTTGGCACCGCAAGCACTGAGGACCCGGTCAGGCAGATCACTGCCAGATAGCAGATAACGAACAACGATAAAGGGCGCGGCGCTGGCAACAGGGCCGCGCTGTTTTTTGTCCAGATTGTCGCCAGCAGCGCTCCCGCTGCCGGGAACAAAGGCTCGCTCTGTGATCCCATGCCGGGATACGAGACCGTCAGCCGGGTAGACTCTCCCTTTTGTCGCAGGGTTTGTCATCGTAGGAATTGCTCATGACCCATAAAATCATTCTGGATACCGACCCGGGTATCGACGATGCCATGGCCATCCTGTTTGCCGAGGCCCACCCCGCCATCGAGCTGCTCGCCATCACCACTGTTTTTGGTAACGCCACCATCGACAATGGCACCCGCAACGCCCTCTGGCTCAAGCAGAAGTACGGCATGAAGGCGGATGTGGCCAAAGGCGCTGCCGCCCCGCTGCTGCGCGAGCCGGTCGGCCCCACCACCATAGTCCACGGCCCGAGCGGCTTTGGCGACATGGAGGCGGGGGAGGTGACTATCGCTCCGGATCCTCGCACCGCCTGGCAATATATTGTCGAGGCGGTGAAAGCCGCGCCGGGGGAGATCACCCTGGTCACTATCGGCCCGCTCACCAATCTGGCGCTGGCGCTACAACAGGCGCCCGAGATTGTCTCTCTGGTGAAACAGGTGGTAGTGATGGGCGGCGCCTTTGGCGTCAACGGCCATCGCGGCAACGTGACCCCCTATGCCGAGGCCAATATTCACGATGATCCCGATGCCGCCGACCGGGTCTTTACCGCCGATTGGCCTGTGGTGATCATCGGGCTGGACGTGACCCAGCAGAGCTTCTTCAGCGGCGACTATCTCGATGCGCTGCGCGACGAGGCGGGGGAGCCGGGCCGCTTCCTGTGGGATGTCAGCCGCTTCTATCTGCGCTTCTACTCCGAGAAGCTGGGGCTCTCCGGTTGCCACGTTCACGACCCGTCCGCCATCGCCTATGTCATTGACCCGACCCTCTTTACCCTGCGCGAGGGGCCGGTGCGGGTTATCACCAGCGGCCCGGCCATCGGCCACACCCTGCAAAAGTTCGATGGCAAACGCCACTCCCACGATGACTGGGCAGCCTATCGCCCGCAGCAGGTCGGGGTGGCGGTGCGCGATGAAGCCTTGCTGGCGCTCTATCGCGAGACGCTGGTGGGCTGGGGCAAGGATTGCTGAGCAAAGAGGCGCTATTGCGCTGACGCGGGGGCTGTGATCGACGCCAAACAATCGGAGCGCACGGCCGCTTATACTGCCTGATATCAAGAGCTTGGGAGGGATGAAGATGGCCTGGATTTCCTTGATAGTGGCGATAGCCCTGATCTGGTGGTTGATGAAGCTGGGGCGTGGTGCCCTGTTCGAAATCCGCCTTGCCCCCGGCAAGGTGGTGGTCAAGCAGGGCAAGGTGTCACCCGCCTTTATTGAGCATGCCAAGCAGATCTTGCGCCATGACACGGTGCGCGGTCGCATTGTGGGGCAGCGTGATGGCGATGGCGTGAAGCTGATCTTCTCCCGATCCATCCCCGAGCCGGTGGCCCAGCGGTTTCGCAATATCTTCCCCTATGGCGATTACCGCCAGCCAACGGCGCCACTGCCGGGGCCAAAATCCCGCAAGGGATAAGCACCGGAACGTGGTTCATCAATAGCAAACGGGCCTCCAATGGAGGCCCGTTTTTTATGGCACTTGGCCAAGAGAGAGCTGACAGCCCTTACTCCTTGCCGTGCAGCTCGCGCTGGGCCTTGACCGCCGCCGCCTTGACGGCAGTGCCTTCATTGCCCCAGGAGGCGCGCAGGGTGTTGACCAGCTCGGCGAGCCGCTCATCATCCATGGTCCAGCCATAGCCCGGCATGTGGTAACCCAGATGGCCGTGGGTGACCGGTGTTTCGGCGCCGTGCAGCAGCACATTGATCAGGCTCGACGGATCGCTCGCCAGCACGGTGCGGTTGTTGACCAGCGAGGGGATGACGTGGTCATTGCCCTGGCCGTTGACCCCGTGACAGGTGGAGCAGTACATGGCGTAGTCCGCCTTGCCGCTGGCACTGGCGTAGGCGCGGGCCCCTTTCTCCGCCACCGGTTCATCTTTCAGATCGGTGAGATAGGTGGCGATGCTGGCCAGATCGGCGTCGCTGAAATACTGGCTGCTGTGAGTGATCACTTCCCCCATGGGGCCCGCGACCGCTTCATGCTGGCTGCGGCCGGTTTTCAGCAGGTCGATCAGCGCCTGCTTGCTGTAACGGCTGCCGCGAATATCGGGGGCATACCAGCCATCCAGCGCAGCACCGCTCAGGTAGACGGGATCCGCCTCGGTCAGCGCTTTCTCCTGCATGCCAAGCCCGCGCGGGGTGTGGCAGCTGCCGCAGTGGCCGGCACCCTGCACCAGATAGGCGCCGCGGTTCCACTCTTCGCTCTTGCCCGCCACCGGGGTGAAGCGGCTGTCATCGTGGTAGACCCAGTTCCAGCCCATCAGCGGCCAGCGCATGTTGAGGGGCCAGGGGATGTCACTCTCCTTGTTGGCGATGGCCAGCGGCTGTACCTCCTTCATCAGGTAGTGATAGAGATCTTCGAGATCCTTATCGCTCATCTTGGCGTAGGCGGTGTAGGGCATGGCCGGATAGAGGCGATGACCATCGCGGGCCACCCCTTCACGCATCACCTTGATGAACTCCGGCAGGCTGTAGTTGCCGATACCGTGGGTCTTGTCGGGGGTGATGTTGGTGGCAAATACGGTGCCGATGGGGGTCGGGAACCCTTTGCCGCCCGCCAGCGGCTGGCTGGTTTCGCTGGTGTGACAGGCGGCGCAATCGCCCAGCTTGGCCACGTATTCCCCCGCCGACATGGCGGGGGCTGCGTTGGCGGCAAGGGCGGGCAGGGCCAGCAGCAAGGCGCTGGCGGTCAGTGACAGGGCGCAGCTCATTGGGCACCTCCCTTGCTCATGGCAACCAGCTCGTTGACGGCGCGCCACGCTTCGTCGATGGCGGCGTGGGCGTAGGGGCTCCAGCCTGCATCCGAGTTGGCGATGGTGATGTTGCCGATCGGCTGGCGACCCAGTTCAATCCATTTTTCGCACTGCGCTTCGTCATCAAACAGGGTGTTGGTGACATAGGAGTAACCGTGAGACCAGCGGTTGACCGTGATGGCGAGGATGTCCTGCTCATGGTTGAAACCGGCGCTGCCGAGCATCCCCTGCAACTGTTCGCGGATCATCTGTTCATGCTGCTCGAACGGCATGCCGAGGATCATGGCGCGCCCCTTGCGGGACTGCTCGCGTGCCGAGAGGCCGCTGCCCGGCAGGGTCGGCACATAGACCATGTGCAGGCACATCGGCTGATCCGGGCTCTTGGGATGCTCGTAGCCACCCATGCTGACCGGATAGTCGAGCTTGACCCGGCTGTAGGGTGCGGCGGGGGAGTAGACCTCGTGTACCCCCAGCTTGACGAAGGCTTGCCAGTTCTTGATCACCACCTTGGTGTAGACCAGCGGCGCCTTGGCATTCTGGCGCAGCGCCTCCTTCTGGGGCTCCGGCATCTCGGGCACCATGTAGGGGATCATCATGTTATAGCCCGCCATGATCGACTGCTTGGCCCGCACCCGGTGCAGTTTCCCCTCCTTGATGTAGGTGACATCCACCGCCAGCTTACCGTCGGCGAGGCGCACGTTTTTGGCCTGCAACGCCGTGCTGCCAAGGCGCAGTTGCACCTTGTGCTCAGGCATGTCGAGTTTGCTGTAGTCAAATTTGGCCAGCACCACATCCTGCATGGTGTGACCCGGCGCCACCTGCGGAATGAGCTTGCGTACCATCAGGCGGGTGAGACCGGCGTTGCCATCGGGGAAGTGGAAGATGTAGGGGTCGTCCAGCTCCGCCTGCTCCTCGGCATCCAGCGGCGTCAGATTGAGGCCGTCGAAACCCGGCAAGGCGCACAGACGCGCATCGGCGCAGGCGGTGGCGTCGATGCCGACCGCCTGGAAGTCGTTGGTGCGCTGCTGGAAGTAAGTGATCGCCCGCTCGCTAAGGCCCACTTTATCGCGCAGGAAGGTGGTGTAGCTGTTGCGGGTCACCCACTCGTCCTGCTGCTCGCGGGTCATGCCGCTCAGGTAGTCGATCTTCGATTCGTGCAGGGCCAACAGGGCGGCCTTGTCGGCATCATCGAGGGGGAAGTCACCGATAAACTCTGCCAGCGGACGGCCATTCAGGCGATCGCGGGGGATGTCGTCCGCCACGTTGTGGCCCGGATCCCCGTTCACTATCTTGTTGACGCCAAAATGTTTCTCGTCGAAATAGACGCCGCGGCTCAGCCCCAGATCCGGATAGAAGGTCTGCTGGAAACCGGCGGCCAGCTCGTCGATATTGACCTCCAGCGCCTTGAGCAGACCGAGCGCCACTGGGCTGTAAACCGAACGCGGTGATTGCAGGGATTCACTGCCGCCATAACCCAGACGCAGGCCATCGGGGGTGGTGAACTCGTTGCGCTTGGCGTGGCCGCCAAAGTCGTCATGGTTGTCGAGCAGCAGGATCTTTTTATCCGCGCCGAGCAGTTGCTGATAGAAGCAGGCGGCGGCCAGACCGCTGATCCCGGCGCCGACGATCACCAGATCGTACTCCCCCTCAAGGGGAATATTGGCAAAATCATACTGCTTGCCGTCACGGGCGATGCTGTGGGCCGGTTCGAAGGAGCCCGGGTGGTTACCGCGCAGGCCGGTGAGGGCGGGCGGGTAGGCCAGGGTTTTATCCGCCAGCGTGCTGCCGCCTTCGGCAGCCTTGAGCAGATTGATGGGGGCGACGCCTGCCGCAATGGTGATGGCAACGCCGTTGAGAAAATCTCTGCGTGTAATACTCATGGCTATCCCTGTGTTAGGAGAAGTAATGAATAAGTGGATTCATTATGGGAGGGAGACACAGATCCTGTTCAGGATTGGGCGCCGAATCTACCGCTATCCTCACGCTGAGTCCATACGATTGCTAATGGATTATTAAGCACCATTTTCCTGCTTGTGACGAGAGTGATGCGCTGATGGGGGTGATTTTCCCTGTTACAGGGCAAATTATCTTCCGGCTCGGTCGGTCAATGATTGCCGCAGCTGATTAGTTTGGGAGGCGTTCGGGCATCATTGTCGACTCGGGGGGATGATCGCGCTAAGCTCTTAACTACTTGTTTTATCGACTCTCTTTTTTTATTCATAGGCATAAAGGCCACTCAGGAGGCGCAATGAACTGGTATATCTCGGTCCTCAAGCAATATGCGGTATTCAGCGGGCGGGCCCGTCGCACCGAATACTGGATGTTCGTGCTGTGCAACGTCATCGTTATGCTGCTGCTGGGCATGGTGGACAAGCTGATCGGCGGCGACAAGGAGCTGATCAGCTCCATCTATTCGCTGGCGGTGCTGCTGCCATCGCTGGCGGTGGCGGCCCGTCGTCTGCACGACACCGACCGCAGCGCTTGGTGGCTGCTGCTCGGGCTCATCCCCATTATCGGCACCCTGGTGCTTATCTACTTTATGGTTTGCAACGGTCAGCAGGGGCCAAACCGCTTCGGTGACGATCCCAAAGCGGCCCCCTCGCAGGGCTTTATCGTCAGCTAACGGGCGCGGCTTGGCCAATCATCGGTCAATAAAAGAGAGGGAGGCATCACGCCTCCCTCTCATTTTCGTGTTGATGGCCGATCAACGCTCAATCAGCGGGGCGGAGCGGTAGCTCCACATGCCGTAGGTGCGCAGGGCGTCGCGGTAGATGCCGAGCAGCTCGCTCTCGCTCGGGGTGGCCAGCTCTTCGAGGTGCTTGTCGGGGTAGCTGACGCTCGCCACCTTGATGTTGGCCGGGCCAATCTGGTCGCAGGCGATTTCCAGCACCGTCTGGCCGCGGCGCACATGGCTGGCTGAGCTTACCAGCACCGCATAGTCAATCTGGTGGCGGGCGAGGGCATAGGCGCTGTAGAGGGCGTTGTCCACCGTGCTGGTGGCGTAGTTCTCTTCAATCAGGCGGCTGCGGTCGATGCCGTGGTTGGCCAGCCAGTCAGCCATCAGCTTGCCCTCGGTCTGGCGGTTCTGGGGCACGCCGCCGGTCAGGATGATCAGCGCTTCCGGGTCGGCCTTGGCCAGCTCAAGGGTGGTTTGCAGGCGGCCCAGCAGGATCTTGTCCATGCTGCCGTCGGGATTGAGGGCGTAGCCCAGGGTGACGATGGCGCGTTTGCCCTCCCTGCTGGCCTTGACCTGATCCTCGGTCAGTCCGGTCTGCAGCGGGGCGGCGGTGATCCGCTGCACCCGGGCGATGATCTCCTCCAGATCGGCGGCGCGGCCACTGTTGCGATCCGCCACTTTCGCCAGATAGCTGCGGGAGGCATCCTTGTTGCCCTTCACCAGCTGCCAGATGGCGAGATAGCTGTTGATGTCTAGATCATCGGGGGCGACGGCCTGCGCCTGCTCCAGCAAGGTGATGGCGCGGCTCAGGTTGCCGTTGTAGATCTGGGCGTTGGCCGCCGAGATGAGCAGGTCGGTGCGGTAGGGTTCCAGCTGGTAGGCGGCCAGCAGCCGCTCGGTCACCAGCTCCATATTGCTCGGCATCTTGGCGGTAAAACCGGCGTGGGAGATCTTGGCTGGCGACTTGTAGATCTGCAGCGCTTCGCCGAGCAGCATGTCCACCGCCTGGCGTTTGCTGATCAGGGTATTGAGGTCGTGCTCCATCTGCATCGAACTCTCGGCCGCTTGCAGGGTGAGGGGCGAGAGCGCGAGCAGGCCGCCGAGGGTGAGGGCAAGAAGGGTCTGTTTCATCAAAAGGTCCTCTGTCGGGCTGAATCGCGCCGTGGCGCAGCGGTTTGCGGGCCGATGCGACGAGGCAAATGTGCGTCAATTCAGTCTGTTAGTGCCAAAGAGGGGGCAATATACCAGTTAACGGTGCGGCAAACTGTGAGTCGGGGCGAGTCGTCGGGTGATGCCACACCTGTGGCCGCAAAAGTGGCCGCAACGGATCAGCTGCCATCTGAAAAGGGCAGGGGGAGCGTGACTCCCCCTGCTGGGAGGGGCGTTGGCCCCTCCCTCTATCGCGATTCAAGAGAGATGGGGAGTCAATCCATCTGTTGGCGAGTGTTCGCAGTCAGTTCCACATCGGGGAGATGCGGGCTTCCAGCGTCTCTTGCTGCTCTTCGGGCATATCGCTGAAGAAGTTGAGCTGGGTCTGCTCCTCCACCTCGCGCACCGAGACCCGGTAGTCGGCGATCTGGCTGATGGGCACTTCTTCCTGCGGCATGATAAAGGCGATGGCCTGCAATTTGGCCGGGTCCATCACGATCTTGTAGTAGGCGCTCGGGATCGCCACACCCTGACCGATGGACTCTTCAGAGCCGGTAAAGATGGGGCCGGTGATCACCTGCACATCCTTGCGGGAGACCGCCCACTTGTTCACCTTGTCCTCCAGCACGCGCCACGCCTTCTGGTTGAGCACCCCGATCTGCGGTGTCATGTTGCTCAGTAGGAAGCTCTCTTTCATGGTGTTCTTGTTCGATTTCATGTCCCCCGCCGGGGCCTGATGACCACGGTCGTAGCCCGAGCCCTTGTAGTCGGAGAGGGTGGCGCGGTAGGCAACCGGGATCTCCCTGTCCTCGGCGAAGGCATCCTTGCGGGGCACTGTGCCCTGTGCGCTCTGGGCTGTCATCCGGTAGGAGACCCAGTCCGCCACCTTGTAGTCGTAGTTGTAGCCGACCGCATACCCTTCACGGCAGAGCTTCTGATCCGATTCGGAGGGCAGACCAAAGCGCACGTGCTCGCCGCACGCCCAGTGGGCCGCCAGCAAGGGGGTAGCAGTGAGGGTGAGGGTAACAGCCAGAACCAATTTATTGATTTTTATCATTTTTGTGATGCTCCAGTTTAGTAGGCGGAGCCATTTGACATGAGATCTGACCAGCGCTTCAATTGCTGTTTTTTTACACGTCACCGTTCTGTGACGGCTCGCCAAGATCCGTGATGTGACTGGTTAATATGTTTTAAATCAGTGGCTTGGTCGGTGGGATGATATGCGGTTGCTCGGCAGGCAACGAAAAGGAGCCCGCGATGGGCCCCTTGTGCTGGTTGGTCTGACTGCTATCAGGCGGCGTTTGCCTTGTTGCCTAGAGTGCGGGCCAACAGTGCTTCCGGATTGTGAATCGCCTCTTTGGTTTTCACATCGATGACCTCGATATTGGTGAAGCGCTCGCGGTTCTTGATCGCCACATCGTGGGCGAAGATGACGCAGTGGGCGTTGGCGACATCCTTGGCGGTGATGCGGTTGATGATGCCGTTGGCGCCCTGGGTCTCGACCTTGATCTTGATCCCCTGCTGGGCAGCGGCCTTCTGCAGGCTCTTGGCGGCCAGGAAGGTGTGGGCTACGCCAGACGGGCAGGCAGTGATGGCCAGTACGTCTGCTTCCCCTTCCGCTTCAATGACTTCGAAGCTGGTTTGGGTGGTGGTTACATCATCTTCTTCGCTCACCGGCTTCTTCAGCAGGTTGACGATGATGGCAGTGGTCAGGGCGCCGAGGATGGTACCCAGGATGTAGCCCATCTTGCCTTCAACAACCGGCAGGACAATCCAGCCACCCCAGGGGGCGTGGTTGATACTGTGCATCATGAAGCCGGTGATGTTGCCGACGATGCCGCCTGCGACGATGGCTGGGATAACACGCATGGGGTCAGCAGCGGCGAACGGGATAGCACCTTCACTGATACCGATCATGCCCATGATGGCGGCCGCTTTACCGGATTCACGCTCCTCTTTCTTGTAACGCTTCGGAGACATGAAGGTCGCCAGTGCCATACCCAGTGGCGGTACACAGATGGCGATACCGACACCACCCATCAGCCAGGGCTGGGTGTTGACCTGAGTCTGGGCAAACAGGGTAGCAACCTTGTTGACCGGGCCGCCCATATCGAAGGCGGTCATACCACCGAGAATGGCACCCAGCATCACTTTACCTGAGCCCGCCATGCTGGAGAGCCAGTGGTTCATCCCTTCCATCATGGCGGCGATCGGGGCACCGATCCCCCACATCACGATGCCACACACCAAGAAGGTACCGATCAACGGATAGATGAAGATGGAGCCGAGGGAGGTCATGGAGTCAGGCAGCTTGATCCGTTTGAGCTGATTGACCACGAAACCTGCGATAAAGCCCACCAGAATGGCGCCGAGGAAACCGGTTTGATAGTGCTGTACGGCAATCCAGGAGCCGATCATGCCCGGGGCCAGGCCCGGCTTGTCAGCCAGCGAGTAGGCGATGTAGCCACCCAGTACGGCGGTAAACAGGGTCAGACCGGCGATACCCATGGTGGCCATGTCTTTGAGGAAGCCCGCTTCCGGCACGGCGCCCTTGCCGCTCATCATCACCGACAGTGACAGCAGCACACCGCCTGCCACGATGAAGGGGATCATGTGGGAAGTACCAAACAGCAGGTGCTGCTTCATGGTGTTGAGGCGATCCTTGAAGGTGCGCTCTTCGGGGGCCGCCGGGGCAGTGGCTGCCGGTTTGGCGGCTGGCGCCGGTTTTTCCGCTTTCGGGCCTTGCTTGAGCAGGGTCAGGGCTTGCTCGACAGTGGTGGCCGCCTTCATCTGCTCGATAAAACCCGGCTCCAGCAGACGGGTAGAGAGCTCCGCCAGCACCTCGATGTGGTGGTTGGCACCACCATCCGGGGAGGCGATCATGAAGATCAGCTGGGTCGGTTTGCCATCTTCGGCACCGTACTCGATACCCTGACGGCTGACACCGATGGCAATGGCCGGACGACTGACCGCCTTGCTCTTGGCGTGGGGCAGGGCGACACCCTGCTCGAAGCCGGTGCAGTCCAGCTGCTCGCGGGCCCAGATATCCTTGACGAATTGCTGTTGATCAGACACTGCGCCATCGCGAGCCAGCATCTGTGCCATCTCGTCGAACAGGGCCTCCTTGCTGGTGGCCTTCAACTCCAGGCAGATGAGTCTGCCGTTGGTCATGGTGGGTAACATATTACACTCCTGGCTCCGTTGCCGAGCCGCATGATGGGGGGAACAATTGACCTGGATATTGTTCTCCCGTTGGCGCGGTGCCGAAATCGGACAAATGTGCCGTTTACTGGATTTTTGTGCTGTGCAAGTCGCCATGTGACCCAGCTCGCATATCATCATGAAAGCCAATTCATACCGATGCTTTTATTTTTTTAAATAAAAACAATGAATTGTTAATTGGTTTTGCTACTTGCATGAGTGCGACGAAAAGGTTTCGCCTTCGGAGGTATGGAGATTTGTGTGCTACTTTGAGGGCGGAAAATGTGAAGGTGCTGGCAAAACGCGTTGAGAGAACAATCAGAAAGAGGGAGAGCAGCTCTTGATGTGAGTCAATCCATCTACTGATCACTTGTTATGTGCAGCATTGGTGTCTTCGGGTTTTGTATGGTTTCTTATTTGACAAAGCCCGCCACTTTTATGGATGGCGGGCTGTTTAGTGCTTCAGCCTTATTGAGCTGATTAATGAGGGGAGGAGAATCGGGCGCTATGTCCGAAACTTGCGTACAACCTCCTGCAGTTGTGTTGCCAACAGGTTGAGGTCGTTGCAAGCCTGAGCCATTTGTTTGGCGCCGGTCGCCACTTCTTCCGAGGCATTGCTGATGTTGACTACATTACGATTGAGCTCCTCGCTTACCGCGCCTTGCTCTTCGGTTGCGGTGGCAATCTGAATATTCATGTGGGAGATACTGTTAACCGAGCTGCTTATTTCGGCTATAGAGGCTCCCGCTTCGCGAGCTGTGTGGACCGTCTCGGACATCATATCCTGACTCTGTTGCATAGTGACGCCCGCTTCGTTAGCACGCTGCTGCAGTTCGGAGATGATGTGGTTGATCTGGGAAGTGGAGTCTTGGGTTCGTTTGGCCAGAGTGCGGACTTCATCTGCTACCACGGCGAAACCACGACCTTGTTCACCGGCTCGGGCTGCCTCGATTGCCGCATTCAGTGCCAGCAGGTTGGTTTGCTCGGCAATCCCCTGAATGACTTCAAGCACCATGCCGATATTTCGGCTGTCATCACCTAGCTGGCGGATCACCAGAGCAGTCTCTTCGATGGCGGTAGCCACCTTTTCAATCCTGCCGATTGAGTCATTGACGGTTTCACTGCCTTGTGCGGCTGTGTCGCTGGCCGACGTCGCTGCGCTGGCGGCGTCGTTGGTGTTGCGGGCCACCTCCTGTACCGTGGCTTGCATCTCGTTCATGGCTGTGGCCAGCTGATTGAGCTCATGCTGCTGGGCGCCCATGTTGTTGGCCGATTGCTGTGCCACCGCGCTGATCTCTTCGGCGGCCGCGCCCAGCTGCACTACCGAGCTGGAGACCTCGTTGACCAGCATGCGCAGATTGGATTGCATCTCGTTGAACCCCTGAGCCAGCTTACCCAGCTCGTCATGGGAGAATTGCTTCATGTCGAGTTGGCTGGTGAGGTTGCCTGCCGCTACCTGGCGGGTCTGCTCCAGCAGGGTCATCACAGGATTGCGGATCTGCCGGATCAGCAGCCAGGCCACAATAACGACGAACAGCAAGGTTAGCGCGCCGACTGTAGTGCTCAGCAGTTTGGCCCGTTCATAGGAAGCCTCACTCTGCTTGGTCAGCAGGTTGGCGACCCGATCGTTCTCCTTGCGAAGCTCCAGACCATCCTGTCCTGCCTGCTCGAGGGCAGCGCGGGATTCGTTTTTGATCAGCGACTGCATCTTGGCAATATCTCCCTGCCGTATGGCTGTTTCCAAGTCACCATGGGCTGAAAAATATTTGGCTGCTGCAGTTTTCAGCTCTGCAAACATGTTGCGATCTCGCTCCGACACAAAAGGCATCGATCCATACCGTTGCTCGGCGGCCATGTACTGACTCTTTGCCGCTTCGAAAGACTGTGTGCTGCTGTTGAGGGAGTCGAGATCCTTGCCCAGTGCATCTATCACCATATTCAGTTCGGCACGGCGCGCGTCCAGCAAGGACACATGCATCTGGCTGGATGCCCGGATGGAGGGAACGATATTGTCGCTGACCTCACTGGCGTCACGGTAAATATTGGAGAGTTGTAAAGTGGCAAACCAGGCAAAACCCAGCATCAACAAAGCGAGAGTGGTAAACGCCATGGTCAGCTTTTGCCCAATTGTCATTTTTGTCAGCATATATCCTCTTTTATCTATTTTTGTCAGGGGATCTTTGTGTGAAATTTATAGCGGCGAATAGATGTGATACCTTAAAAATAAATCAAATAAAAGAGATCTTAATCACAGAGGGTATTTAAGGTCTATTTCTTTACTGCAATGATGTTTGGCTGGCATATCAAAAAATAAATATCAAATCTCTCATTATCCTGCCTTTAAATTGATTGGATTGTCAGTTAATGCGGCCTGGCTTTTTTACGGATTACGTCAATTTAAAGTAGAGTTAAAAATAAATCTGTTTATATATCAGTGTTTTAATGTTGATTTCTTATGCTGTTATTCTCAGCAAAGATCGAATGGTCTGCTTGAAATTAAATTATAGAACGACTAAAAAATAGGGCCGCATCTCGAAAGTTCAAAAGAGATTCCTTTCGTTTTCATTACCAATGGTTCTGTATGACTACGTGTGCCAAATGTTTACAGACCGAATGATGATGGCTGGGGAAAGGTTTAATTATTATGCATCTATGCGCTGTTTTAGTTTTCATCAGGGGGTGAAAATAGTAGAGGGTAGAGTTGTTATTTTTATTGCCTCCATTTTAGCCGGATACTCAGAGTGTTGCCGTTGCTTGTGCAGGCTGGAATTTTCTTCGTTTCAGCAAACCAAGTCATCTGCATCAGGGGAGCGCCAAGCTCAGGCGACAAACCTGTGGAGCTGGTTGTAGGCAGGATGCAGTCAGGGATGGGCTTCAGAGTGATATGCCTGAAGGAAGGTAGGCATAAGAGAGCAGTAGAGATACAGACGGACTTGACTGGTAGGCCATATTGCTCTGTTGGGAGGGGGAGGCATATTCCCCCTCCAACGAGAGTCGGCTCTTATGCTGATTAGCAGCGGTTGCCGGCGCGGGCGACCCGCCCTTCGGCCAGCAGTTGATAACTGCCAGTCGCTGCAGGAATAAAAGCTGATTGCCCCTTTTCCAGACGCAGTGACTGTTCGCCCTGCTTGAGGGTCACTGTGTCATCGATGGCAAACAGGATCTCGGCGCTGGCAGTGGTGAGCTGATGCTCGCCAGCCGGGTAGACGCTGAAGGTGAAGTCAGGTACCGGTACCTCGAAGTGCTGCACCGATCCTTCAACATGGGGAGCAAGCAGGATCTGGTCATCCGGCTTGGCCAGGCAGCGGGTGCAGTCCAGCAGTTCTGCCACATCGATGTATTTGGGGGTGAGGCCGGCGCGCAGCACGTTGTCCGAGTTGGCCATGATCTCGAGACCCGTGCCGCGCACATAGGCGTGCGGGGTACAGGCATCGAGGAACATCGCCTGACCTGGCTCAAGCGTCACCACGTTCAACAGCAGCGGCGAGAAGAGGCCCACATCTCCCGGGTACTGGGCCGCCAGACTGGTGATGAGGGCAAACGTCTCCTCATCCTGATGGGCGGCGGCATAGGTCAGCAGCCCTGCAAGCGCCTCTTCCTTGCGCGCCCCTTCCAGTACCAGCAACTGGTGGAAGAAGTGCTGCAGGCCCGCTTCGTTCTGGCTGGCGGCAAGGGCTGCGGTCAGATCGGCGATGGCCGCCAGATTGACCCGCTCGAACAGTGCCAGAATGGCGGGGATGGCGCGAAAGCCGTTCATCGCCTGATAGGGGGTGAGGGCAAAGACCAGCTCCGGTTTGTGGTTTGGATCCTTGTAGTTGCGATTGCTCGCCTTGATATCGATGCCTGCGGCCTCCTCTTTGGCAAAGCCCGCTTCGGCCTGAGCCTTGCTCGGGTGCACCTGAATGGAGAGAGCCTTCTCGGCACACAACACCTTGAACAGGAACGGCAGGCAGCCAAAACGGGCGAAGGTGGCCTCACCCAGCGCGGCGGCCGGAGCCCTGTCGATCACCGAAGAGAGCTTTTGCACACTGCCCGCCAGCGTCACCTCGGAGCAGCCGTTGGGGTGAGCCCCCATCCAGAGCTCGGCCTGGGGTTTGCCTTGCGGGTTGGGAATGCCAAACAGGGTGGTGAGGGAGTCATGACTGCCCCAGTCATAGCCTTGAATCGGGTTTTGCATCAACAGAAAGGAGGGCAGATCGCTACTGCTCATAAGGGACGCCTCGTCTAGTTTGAAGAAAATCGGGTGCAGAAAAGGGTGGCATTACTGCTGTGGACCGGACTATAACATGGGCGGTCATGCGCGCCGCAACCGCTTGCCTCTCTCTTGATCAGGATCACCATGTCTCTCATCTTCAGCCAACTGCTCGACGGAGCCCTGAGCGAACAGGTTCCATTTGACCAAATCTGGTTTGCCAGTGAACAGGGGGTGCCACCCAGTTTCAGCTATCAGGTCAACTTTCCCCGCCTCGAGCTGGTCTTTAGCGGCGAGTATCTCAACCAGATCTGGGATAGGGAGGAGGGGGTCAGAGAGATCAGTGTATTGCCGGGGCAGGCGCTCTATATCCCTCCCAACGGCTGGAACAAGCCGCTCTGGACCACCGACTGCTCGGTGCTGAGCCTGCTGTTTGGCAAACGCCAGCTGGGGTTCAGTCTGGTGAGCAAGCGCCGTGAAGATCCGGACTTTTTCGATGTGCAAAAGCACAGCATCATGGCGCGGGCGGGCCATGTGATCGAACACATTTTGGCGGCGCTGAACGTACTGACCGAGGATCCTGGTCGCTCCCCCACCGATGATCACCTGCTGCAGGCCCTGCTGGCGAGTGCCCGTCAGCTGTTGCTGGAGTCCGCCACGGATCGGCCACGGGGGGCAGAGCTCTTTCACGGGATCTGCATCTATATCCAGGAGAACTTTCACCGTCCCATCACCCGTGACTCCATTGCCCACCGCTTCAACGTTTCAGCCAGCCATCTCTCCCACCTGTTCCGCGAGCAGGGTCATATGCGCCTTGCCGATTACATCAGCTGGGTGCGGATCGATCGGGCCAAATTCATGCTGAAAAAGTACCGCTTTCGTCTTGAAGAGGTGGCCAGTCGCTGCGGTTACAGTGACGTGAACTACTTCTGCCGGGTGTTCAAACAGAAGACCGGGTTGACCCCTTCCCAGTACCGCTCCCTGAGTCAGCCGCAGGCGGTGGCCAGCGAGCTGGAGGGATAACTGGGCGAGGTCGGAGAGGCGTGGTGACGGCGTACTGGCGAGTGGCTACCTCTTTGGTCTGACATGCTTTCTTGTCGTTTTATTATGAAAATGAATGGGCTAAGATGGCCGCGCGCAACAAACAAGTTGATAACAAACGGAAGTTAGGAGATGCCGATGGAAAGCAAAGTAGTAATCCCGACCCAGGGTCAGAAAATCACAGTCGATGCCAACGGCAAGCTGCAGGTTCCCAACCATCCGATCATTCCGTTTATTGAAGGGGATGGCATCGGTGTTGACGTAACCCCGGCCATGTTGAATGTGGTGAATGCTGCGGTCGAGAAAGCCTACAAGGGCGAGCGCAAGATCGCCTGGATGGAGATCTATACCGGCGAGAAATCGACTCATGTCTATGGCGAAGGTGCCTGGCTGCCGGCCGAAACCCTGGATTTCATTCGTGAATATTGCGTGGCCATCAAGGGCCCGCTGACTACTCCGGTCGGTGGCGGTATTCGCTCTCTCAACGTAGCCCTGCGTCAGGAGCTGGATCTCTACATCTGCCTGCGTCCGGTCCGTTACTACGAGGGCACCCCGAGCCCGGTGAAACGTCCTGATCTGACCGACATGGTGATCTTCCGCGAGAACGCCGAAGACATCTACGCCGGTATCGAGTGGAAGGCCGACAGCGCCGAAGCAAACAAGGTGATCGCCTTCCTGCAAAACGAGATGGGCGTGAAGAAAATTCGCTTCCCCGAGTCCTGCGGGATCGGCATCAAGCCCATGTCCAAAGCCGGTACCGAGCGTCTGGTGCGTGCCGCCATCGAGTATGCCATCGACAACGATCGCGATTCAGTGACTCTGGTGCACAAGGGCAACATCATGAAGTTCACCGAAGGTGCCTTCAAGGATTGGGGCTATGCTCTGGCTCAGAACGAGTACGGTGCCCAACTGATTGACGGCGGCCCCTGGTGCTCTTTCAAGAACCCGAAAACCGGCAAGACCATCGTCATCAAGGATGTCATCGCCGATGCCTTCTTGCAGCAGATCCTGCTGCGTCCGGCCGAGTATGACGTCATCGCCTGTATGAACCTCAACGGCGACTACATCTCCGACGCGCTGGCCGCGCAGGTAGGCGGTATCGGTATCGCGCCGGGGGCCAACATCGGTGATGGCGTGGCCCTGTTCGAGGCGACCCACGGTACTGCACCTAAGTATGCCGGTCAGGACAAGGTCAATCCGGGCTCCCTGATCCTCTCCGCCGAGATGATGCTGCGCCACATGGGTTGGGTCGAAGCGGCCGATCTCATCATCAAGGGGATGGAAGCGGCGATCCGCAACAAGACCGTCACCTATGACTTCGAGCGTCTGATGGAAGGGGCCACCCTGCGCTCCTGCTCCCAGTTTGCTCAGGACATGATCGACCAGATGTAATCTGCTGCTTGCCAGAAACGCAAAACCGGCGCCATGTGCGCCGGTTTTTTTATCGCGAAAGAGTGCAGGGGCTTATTGCGCCTGCTCTACGTGTTGCTGATAGCGTTGCTGCCATTTGCTGGTTTCTGCTTCATCACCCTGGGCCTTCCAGAAGGCGCAGATGGTGTTGGCAAGTTCCGAAGCCATCGCGTGATCTCCGTCACGTCGACTCATCAGATAATCTCCCAGCCAGCTTTGATATTGTTTCATTACCCGATCTCCTTATCTCATGTGCCCTTGAGGGTGCCCACCTTGACGGGAGCCTGTCGGCTCATCCTGGGGGGAACATCATCAGGCATGATGGTGCAAAGCCACGACCCGAGCAGAGAGCCAGATGGGCAATCTGGCGGCGAACGTGACGCGAGATGTCAAAAAATGAGCGCCATTTTAGCACAAACTGACCAACTTGGGGAAATTGTCGCCATGGATTGCGACATAACTGCCCCATCCCCTTGTTCCCAAAACAGAAAACCCGCCGTGATGGCGGGTTTATTTGCAGATAAATGTGGCAAAACAGCCTAGATCTTGGCGCTGGCTAGGTACTTTGCCATCTCCTCGGCGGGCACCATGCCACCGCCGGTGGCCCATACCAGATGGGTGGCCTGCGTCATGGTTGCGGCATCGAAACCGCGCCCGGTGAGCCACTCGGGATTGGCAGCCACCCGCCACGGGCCGACCATACCTGCCAGAGCGGAGGGCTCGAGTGTTATCTGCTCATCGCGCGCCAGCAGTCCCAGCAGGTCATACATCTCCTGATCGCTCAGGGTGTAGAAACCCGCCAGCAGCCGCTCCATGGCGCGGCCGACGAAGCCGGAGGCGCGACCTACCGCGAGGCCGTCGGCTGCGGTGAGGTTGTCGATGCCCAGATCCTGCACCGCAATGGCATCGTGCAATCCGGTGTGGACCCCCAGCAACATGCAGGGGGAGTGAGTGGGCTCGGCGAAGAAGCAGTGGACGTTGTCTCCAAACGCCAGTTTGAGACCAAAGGCAACGCCGCCCGGGCCGCCACCCACGCCGCAGGGCAGGTAGACAAACAGCGGGTGGTCGGCATCCACCTTGATACCCATCTGGTCGAACTGCTTTTTCACCCGCTCGCCCGCCACCGAGTAGCCGAGGAACAAGGTGCGGGAGTTCTCGTCGTCGATAAAGAAGCAGTTGGGATCCCGCTCGGCCTCTTTGCGCCCCTGTTCCACCGCCACCCCGTAATCTTCGGCATATTCGACCACGATGACGCCGTGTTCACGCAGCTTGCGCTTCTTCCACTCCCGCGCATCGGCTGACATGTGGACGGTGACGGTAAAGCCGAGCTTGGCGCTCATGATGCCGATGGACATGCCAAGGTTGCCGGTGGAGCCCACTGCGATGCTGTACTGGCTGAAGAACTGGCGAAACTCGTCGCTGAACAGTTTGCGATAGTCATCCTCTTCCCGCAGCAGACCAGCCTTGATCGCCAACTGTTCGGCGTGAGTCAACACCTCGTAGATACCGCCTCGCGCCTTGATGGAGCCGGAGATGGGCAGGTGGCTATCTTTTTTCAGCAGCAGCCTGCCGGTGACTTCAACGCCATAACGCTGGTTGAGCGTAGCCTGCATCGCCGGAATAGCGGCGATCTCGGACTCCAGAATACCTTTGCTGGCGCGGGTCTCGGGGAAGGCTTCGCACATGTAGGGGGCGAAGCGGGCCAGCCGAGCGGAAGCGTCCGCCACATTGTTGTTATCGAGCCCCACATAGGGCAGACCGGCAGCCAGAGTGGTGGTGTTGGGGTTGAACCAGGTGACTGGCTCAAGCGCGATCAGGGATTGCACTAGTGGAAATTGCGCTGTGAGCTGTTGGACGTCGATGTTTTTCATAGTGTTCTCGGTCTTGTTACACGATATAGGAGAGCAGGAAAGTACCGGCCAGCGCCATCAGGGAGGCGACCAAGGTGGCGGTGGTGTAGTACTTGAGCGTTTCGTTCAGGGTGGCGCCGCAATACTGCTTGACCAGCCAGAACAGGGAGTCGGTCACCATGGTGCAGCCAATGGCGCCGGAGCCGATGGCCAGGGTCATGATCTCCGGGCTGATATCTGGGTAGTGCACCATGATGGGGGAGACGATGGCGGTGGCGCCCATCATGGCGACGGTGGCGGAGCCCACGGCGGCGTGCAGCACGATAGCCACCAGCCAGGCGAGCAGAATCGGGTGCATATCCAACTGTGAGAGGATAGTGGCCAGAGAGTCGCCCAGCCCGCTGGTTTTGAGCACGCCGTTGAAGGCGCCACCCGCCCCGATGATGAGCAGGATATTGGCGATGGAGGAGAAGCACTCCTCGGTCTTGTTGAGCAGCCCTTCCATCTTCATCTGCTGGCGGATCCCCAGCAAGTAGTAGGCGGTGAAGGCTGCGATAAACATGGCGGTGATGGGGTTGCCGATAAACTCCAGCACGGTGTAGAGGTGGCTGGCGTGCTCCATATTGAGCTCGGCGACCGTCTTGGCCAGCATCAGCAGGATGGGCAGCAGCACGGTAAAGAGCGAGGCGCCCAAAGTCGGGAGCGTTGCTTCATCGCTGGCCCTGATGTCGGCAAAGGCATCGGGTACCACCTTGAACGGGAGCCGGTTGCCCAGCAGTTTGAGGAACAGCGGGCCGCCCACCAGCGAGGCAAACAGCCCGACCGCGAGGCCATAGACGATGACGGAGCCGACGTCAGCCCCCAGCTGATTGGTGACGTAGAGGGCTGCCGGGTGCGGCGGCACTATGCAGTGCACGGCCATCAGGGCGGTGCAGAGCGGAATGGCCAGGGTCAGCAGCGAGGTTCTGGTCTTGCGGGCGATGGAGAAGGCGAGCGGGATCAGCAGCACTACCCCGACTTCGACAAACAGGGTGATGCCGCACACCAGACCCACCAGTACCATGATGACATCCGGCGAAAGCCAGCGGCATCTCTGCAGGGCGAGGCCGATGCGCTCCGCCGCGCCCGACACCTCCATCATCTTGCCGAGTATGGTGCCAAGGCCGATGACGGCGGCGAGAAAGCCGAGCGTGCCGCCAATGCCCTCTTCCATGGCGCTGACTATCTTGAGGGGCTCCATCCCCATCAGGGTGCCCACATAGAAGCTGGCCAGCAGCAGGGCAAGAAAGGGGTGGATCTTGCCCTTCACTATGGTGACCACGATAAGAACGATGCTACTTAGCAAGGTAGCGATGACCCATACCTCTGAACTCATACTGCGCCTCGACATCTGTTGTGTGTGATTGTTTATGCGCTTATTGAATGAAAATGAGGCGGGGCTGACAAATGATGAAATCGACCACTTGGGTGATCTGAGGTGATGCAAAGGCGCTGCATTGGTCACAATTTATCGAAATCACATCCTTTGGGTCTTTTGACTTCATCCTGAAGGCGGCCTGTGGGTGTATCATAGGTGGCCATTGCGAAGAGGGGGATGAATGTATAACGGGGATAATTACATATCGCGCAACAAGCTGCTGAGTGGCTACCAGCTGGCCAAGCTGCACACCTTCGAGGCGGCCGCCCGTCACGGATCCTTTGCCATGGCGGCCGATGAATTGTCGCTGAGCCCCAGTGCCGTGAGTCACCGGATCAGCGCGCTGGAAGAGGAGCTGGGGTTCAAGCTCTTTGAGCGTTTTCACCGCAAGGTGGTACTGACGGCGGATGGGCAGCGGGTGTTCTGGGCGCTCAAATCTTCGCTGGAGTTCATCAATCAGGAGATCCTGGAGATCAAGAATCAGGAGCTCTCCGGTACCCTGACCATCTATTCGCGTCCCTCCATCGCCCAGTGCTGGCTGGTGCCAAGACTGGCCGACTTCTCAAGATTGCATCCCCAGATCGAGCTGAACATTGTGACTGGCAACGAGAACATCAATCTGCACGGTTATGGCATCGATCTGACCCTCTACTTCGATGAGAAGGTACCGGAGCGGCTCGCCATCCACCATCTGATGGATGAGTTCATGCTGCCGGTCTGCAGCCCGGAATATGCCGAGCAGCACGGGCTTGTCGGTAATCCCGCCAACTTGTCTTTGTGCCGTCTGCTTCATGATCGGCAGGCATGGGGATTTGACTCGGATACCGATGAATGGAGCTGCTGGGCTCGCCACGCCGGGGTCAGCCTCGAGGCATGCCAGCTGAGCATGGGTTTTGATCGCTCGGATCTCGCCATCATCGCCGCCATGAATCACGCCGGGATCGCCATGGGGCGCAAGAATCTGGTGAGCAAGCGACTGGCACGCAACGAGCTGGTGGCCCCTTTTACCGGGCTGGAGATCAAGTGCGAGCAGCGTTATTACATGGCGACCCTGCCCAATCGGGCGTGTCCCAAGATCCAGACCTTTATCGACTGGGCGCAGGAAATGGCTGCCGAGATGGAATGAACAGAGGCCGGTGCGCAAGAGCAAAATGAAGATGGTAAAGCGCGAGTGAACGAAGGTAGCGGTTTAACGTAGCGAGAAAATTGGGTGAGAGGGGTTGGCTGATGGTGGTTGGTCGCGAGTGGCCTTGCTGCCAACCGTGGCTGGCAGCAAGGGAGCGGTCGGGATCAGGTGGTCTTTTCCAGATGGTTCTGATAAATCTGCTGCCACTTGTCCAGTTCGTTTTCATCACCCTGCTGCTGCCAGAACTCGCAGATGGAACTCGCCATCTCGCATGCCATGGCGTGGTCACCGTCACGGCGACTCATCAGGTATTGCCCCAGCCAGCTTTGATACTGTTTCATTGCACGATCTCCTTATCTATTTAACCCTTGATACTGCAGCTGTGGGACACCCGTCCGGCAGTGTTGCGCCACACTCCACTTTCGCCGCGCGTTGCTTGTTATCGCCGCGCTTGTTGTCAATCAGGACAGAGAGCGTATGAGAAAGCGGCGAAAGTGTTAAAAATTGGCCACCACCTTATCACAAAATGGTGTGATATGCAGGCTTTGGGGCCAATTGAGTTATAAGCGCGGGTTGTGTGTCCCGACATAGCGACAGGGATTGACGGAGAGTATCGGCACGCAACTTGTGCCGCAAGCAGGCGTGTGGCCGGTTACTGGGTCACCCGACGTGCCTGCCAGTAGCGACTGTTCCAGTAGACGTTGTCGAGGCGGGAGCGGATCACTCCCTTGCTGGTGGAGGCGTGAATAAACTCGCCGGCACCTGTGTAGACCCCCACATGGTACTGTTGCCAGCCGGTTTTGAAGAAGACCAGATCCCCGTGTTGCAGCCGGTAGCGATCCACCGGTTTGCCAATGTTAGCCTGAGATTCGGTGGTTCTTGGCAGGTTGAAGCCCAGCACCTGACTGTAGGCGAGCTGGGTGAAGGCGGAGCAGTCTAGCCCGGCGCGGCTGGCGCCGCCCATGCGGTAGGGAACACCGCGCCACTGTTGGTAGAAGCCATCAAAGGCACTGCTCTGCCGGGGGGCCGGAGGCGGCTCCGGCGTGCTGGAACAGGCGGCCAGCAGCAGAGTCAGCAGGGATAGCAGCAGCTTGCGATACATCGGACTCTCTCCACGGACGGGTCTACCAAACGAGACATTTATCGAACGCCATATCCTGCCAAATCGTTCTGGGGGCAGGAGTGCACGCGACAACTTTTCCATCATAAACAGGGATCTGGCTCCAGACCTAGTCTCCGAGAGGAAAAATGTGGCGGGGAACTGAAAAACGCCAACCCGAGGGCTGGCGTTTGTTGTCACTCGTTGTGGCTGATCAGCGGTTTAAGCAGCTCGGCCAGTTTGTAGAAGGTCTGTACCCGGGTGGTGCTAGGGCGCCAGACCAGCCCGATCTCGCGATAGGAGGTCTCTCCCGGCAGCGGGATGGCCACCAGATCGGAGTTGGTAAGAATGCCGGCATCGATGGCCATCTGCGGCAGGAAGGTGGTGCCAAGACCCGCTTCCACCATCTGTACCAGGGTGTGCAGGCTGGTGGCGGCGAACGGGTTGATCTTGCTCTTGTCCCGCAGGCGACAGGCGCTCACTGCGTGCTCGGTGAGGCAGTGCTCCCGCTCCAGCAGGAAGATGCTCTGGTTGGGCAGCTCCTTGTAGTCGAACGGGGTATGCAGACCGGCCGCCATGCTGGCGGGCATCACCATGTGGAACGGATCCTGGCCGACGGTCTTGCAGTGAAATCCACCGATCTCGATGGGCAGGGCAAGGATCAGCAAGTCGAGCTGACCCTGTTCCAGCTGCTTGAGCAGATTGCTGGTGGTGTCTTCACGCAGCAACAATTCGAGGTCAGGATAGGTTTTGCTGCACTCTTTCAGCAGCTTGCTCAGCAGGAAGGGGGCGATGGTGGGAATGCAACCCAGACGTACCGTCCCCTGCATCACGCCGCCCTGATGTTGCCCGAGCTCCATCAGATCCCGCGCATCGGAGAGCAAATTGCGAGCGCGCTCGACGATTTCCATGCCGACCGGGGTCATAATGAAGCTCTTGTGGTCTCGCTCCACCAGTTGCAGGTTCATCATGTCCTCCAGCGTCTGGATCCCGGTACTCAGGGTCGACTGGCTGACATGACAGGCCTTGGCGGCGCGGTTGAAGTTTTTGTGCTCATCGAGAGCGACCAGATATTGCAGCTGTTTGAGGCTGGGCCAACGTTGCATAGAAAAACCCGATTAATGCTATCTATTTAATTTGATTTAACTAATCTACCACCGGGTCTATAGTTTGTCGCTTGAATTAGATGGACTTGGCTCTAGGTAGCCCAATCCTCACTGGATTGTTCACTTCACATAAAGAGGAATTGAATATGGTATTGGTAGGCCGTCCCGCACCCGATTTTACCGCCGCAGCTGTTCTGGGTAATGGCGAGATCGTTGATTCATTCAACCTGTCATCCCACATCAAAGGCAAAGCTGCCGTTGTCTTCTTTTATCCGCTCGATTTCACCTTCGTCTGCCCGTCCGAGCTGATTGCCTTCGATCACCGTTATGAAGAGTTCCAGAAGCGTGGCGTGGAAGTGATCGGTGTTTCCATCGATTCCCAGTTCTCCCACAACGCATGGCGCAACACCAAAGTGGAAGATGGCGGTATCGGTCAGGTCAAGTACCCGCTGATCGCCGACGTGAAACACGAAATCTGCAAAGCCTATGACGTTGAGCATCCGGAAGCCGGCGTGGCGTTCCGTGGTTCCTTCCTGATCGACAAGAACGGTGTCGTTCGTCACCAGGTTGTCAACGATCTGCCGCTGGGTCGTAACATCGACGAGATGCTGCGCATGGTCGATGCCCTGCAATTCCACGAAGAGCACGGCGAAGTGTGCCCGGCTCAGTGGGAAAAAGGCAAAAAAGGTATGCAAGCCTCTCCTGACGGCGTTGCCAAGTACCTGTCCGAGAATGCTGACTCCCTGTAATCGGGCTGCACTCTCCTTGAAGAACCGGCGTCTTGGCGCCGGTTTTTTTATACCTGAGATTTATCCATCCTCTGACATAGTGGCCACACTCTTCTTGTTCCATCGTTCCATCGTTCCATCGTTCTCCTTGCTACTCCAAGCTGCCGTTCGCTGGCGTACTCGTCGTTTCGAAATGAGGTGCTGATCCGAATGGCTGGGTGGGGGATATACCGACAGACAATCGCCATAAAAAAAGCGCGCCATAGGCGCGCTCAGTTCACAAGCGGAGGTGTTATTCCTCAAAGATCCCGAAGTGATCCTTGGCGAAATTGACCCGCTGTTCCACGTTCATCTTCACCTGTCCCAGTTTTTCGATGGTCTTGAGGTTGGGCACCAGGCCGCGACCGTTGGCGATCTGGATGGCAAGACCCGGACGGGCGTTGAGCTCCAGCAGCATGGGGCCGCGGAACTTGTCCAGCACCATATCGGTACCGATATAACCCAGACCTGACATCTCGTAGCAGGAGGCGGCCAGGGTGAGCAGGGTATCCCAGTGGGGCACCTTGAGCTCATAGAGATCGAGGCCGGTGTCCGGATGGTGGCGCAGCGGATTGCCAAACTGCACCGCCCGCAGGGCACGACCGGTACGCAGGCACAGACCCACCCCCACGGCGCCCTGGTGCAGGTTCGCCTTGCCATCGGAGGCTGCGGTGGAGAGGCGCATCATCGCCATCACCGGGAACCCCTTGAAGATGATGACTCGGGCATCGGGTACCCCTTCAAAAGAGTAGCCGTCGAACACATCATCAAAGTTGATGAGGCCTTCGACCAGTGCCACGTCTGGCTTGCCGCCGAGCGAATAGAGCCCCGCCAGAATGTTGGAGACATGGCGCTCCAGATCCTGACCGTTGCTGGCACTGCCGTTGGGCTTGTAGAAGAGGCCATCTTCCTGACGCAGGATCACCAGGATCCCCTTGCCGCCCGAGCCGCGCGCCGGCTTGATGCAGAAGCCTGGCCAATCCTTGACCAGCTCGGTAATGCGACCCACGTCGTGCTGGGCGCGGATGGTGCCGATGAGTTCCGGCACCGTTACGCCCGCATCCAGCGCGATACGCTTGGTCTGCAGCTTGTCATCCACCAGCGGATAGAGGCTGCGCGGATTGTAGCGGCTGATGTAGGAGTGGTTGCGCTTGTTCATGCCGAGGATGCCTGCCTGCGACAGGCTCCACGGGGTGGTGTACTTTTCCCAGAACCACATCTGTTACTTGTCCTTACCCGGGGTGGCACCAGATTTCATCTCGTCCACCAGCGGCTTGAAGCGCTTCAGTTCGCTCAGCTTGTAGCCGGTGTAGTTACCCATCAACAGCACGGTCGCCATCAGCACCAGCTGCAGGCCGAGGAAGTTGAAGGTGAGGTGACGAATGAGCTCGTTATCCATGGCCAGATAGGCGATGACGGCAACCAGCAGAGAGCCGCCGCCCTGGCGGAACACCTCTTTCGGGCCCTCTTCTTCCCACAGGATGGACATCCGTTCGATGGTCCAGGAGAGGATGATCATCGGGAAGAAGGTGATCTTCATGCCGTCGGTCAGCCCCAGCTTGAAGGCGAACGCGGAGAAGATACCGATCATCGAGATAACCATGATGATGATGGCCGATATTCGGGCGACCAGCAGCAGGTTAAGCCGAGACAGATAGGAGCGAATGATGAGACCGGTGCCGACGATCAGCAGGAAGCCGATGAGACCGGTGACCAGCGAGGTCTGGATAAAGGCGACCGCGATCAGCACCGGCATAAAGGTACCGGAGGTCTTGATCCCCACCAGCACCCGCAGGAACACAACCATCAGCACGCCGATCGGGATCAGCAGCAAGCCCTTGAACAGGGTCTGCTCTTCCAGCGGCAGGCTGTGGATGGAGAAGTTCATCATCTCTGATTTTTCGAACTTCTGCGCCAGTGCAACGCTGACCGGCTGCTCCTGCTCGATCATCGAGAAGCTGACACGGGAGTTGTGACCACCGGTCACGTCCAGCAGGGCGCCGGAGTTGTATTCCCACAGCAGCAGGTTGGCCGGACGACCCTGTTCACCGGTTTGCGGGTTGAACAGCTTGTAGTCGGTCGGGCTGTTGAATACCTGCAGGTAATCCACCAGCTCCTGACGACGGCGGCCATCTTCCAGATTCAGGGCATGCACCACGCGGGTGGGGACGTCAGCATTGTTGAGCAGCTCGGCGATCAGGTTGGCACGGCTCTTGTGCTTTTTCAGCAGCTCGGCGTTCTGCTCCTGCTTCTCGATCTCCTTGATGATCTCGCGAGTCAGGGTGTAGCCGTCGGCAGAGCGCTCCTGGGCCCGCTCGAGGATCTGCTTCATCGCGGTGGCATAAGGTTCACTCTCGATCTGCTTCTCGATGGCAGGCGGCTGCGGATTGGCGGCCGGTTTGGCGTGGGCATCCGCCATCATGTCGACGCGGTAGTAGAGCTCCTGACGGCCGGAGGCGGTGCGGATGGACCACTCGGCGCGGGCATCACCATCTTTCTCGACGAAGGAGAGGCCGTAGCCGGGGCTGGCGGCGTTCTCGTTCATCAGGGTGAAACCGGGCTGGGTGCCCGGAATGGCCAGGGAGGCGATCACCGGCTCACCGGTCGCCTCGAACTCCAGCTTGGCTTCGATGGACCAGATCTGGCGCTTTTCACCGGGCGTCAGCGGCACATCCAACGCGATATGGTGATAAATCGTCATCCCCAGGCCGACAATGTACAGCAGGGCTACCAGCAAATAGAACGGCTTACGGGAAACCATGGATTATTTCACATCCTTGAGCTTGGGTTTGGGTTGGATATATTCGCGGGCCACATCAACCACGGCGATGTCTTTCAAAAATTCGCGACCCAGCAGCACAGGGAAGGTCATGTCGCTACGGTCTTTCAGGGTAAATTCGGCTTTCTCGGTCATGTCGCCAATGCGCACGGCCAGACGCACCACCGGACGGCGGTCCAGATCGTCGGCAGAGGCCTGACGCACCCGTACATGGCGTACCAGCGGCGCTTCGATCTGGATCTTGTCGTCCACTTCCTGATGGCTCAGGAAAAAGCGCACCCAGTTTTTGCCGTTGCGCTCGAAAATGGTGATCTCCTGCGCACTGATGGAGGAGGTGGTCGCACCGGTATCGACCCGCGCCTGGAAGGCGTCGTTGGCCGCATCAACCCAGATCCACTCGGCTTCACCGACCATCAGCTTGCCATCGATGGTGTGACCCTGATTGGGGGCCGGGCACTTCTCGGTGGGGATGGCCATCGGCTTGGGCGGCTCGGAGGGGAGGGTGGCGAGCTTGTGGTCTACTTGCTTGACGGACTCTTTCATATTGGTGACATCTGTGTTGAGCTGAACCAGCAGGTGCTGTTGCTGCACATACTGCTTCTGTTGCTGTTCCATGGATGTTTGCAGGCGCTGCTCGCTCTGGCTCAGCTCGCTACGAAGCTCGGCCAGCGTCAGAGCAGGGACCTGAGGCGCTTTTTCCATATTGACACACCCGCCGAGACTAAGCAGGGAGAGCAGGGTCATTCCTTTTAATTTGCTTTTCATGTCATTCATTTAACTGTGCTTCCTGGAATTGGGTCAGTGTAACTTCCTGAATCGCCATCGGCTAGTCTTTGGCCTTGCGGGCAATCAGTACGGCACGTTTCGGCGCCGGGTGTCCTTCTACCGTGAGTGCCGGATTGTCTGGATCCAGATAGTCACTCAGGGATTCATTAATCATCCAGTCGGTACGACGCTGTTCGTCGGTGCTGGTCATATTCTCGTCTACTATCCGCACGTCGGTGAAGCCGCAGCGCTCGACCCACAGCTTGAGGGCGCGGCTTGAGGGAATAAACCAGACGTTGCGCATCTTGCCGTAACGGTCAGTGGGCATCAGCACGTCGTTGACCCCACCATCAATCACCAGCGTCTCCAGCACCAGCTCGCCATCATCTTTCAATTGATTGCGCAGCTGCTCGATGTGCTCGATGGGGGATTTGCGGTGATAGAGCACCCCCATGGAGAAGACGGTGTCAAAGGCACGCAGCTCCGGCAGCTCCTGAATACCGAGCGGCAATAGATGGGCGCGCTGATCATTGCCCGCGAAGTGGCGAATGGCCTCGAACTGGCAGAGGAACAGCGGGCTAGGGTCGATACCGACCGCCAGCTTGGCCCCTTCACCCACCATGCGCCAGAGGTGGTAGCCGCTGCCGCAACCCACATCCAGCACGTAACGCCCTTCGAGCGGGCTGATATGGGGCAGCACCCGATCCCACTTCCAGTCAGAGCGCCACTCGGTGTCGATGTGGATGCCGTGCACGGTGAACGGCCCCTTGCGCCAGGGCATGAAGTGGCGCAGCAGGCTCTCGACCTTCTTGCGCTCCCCTTCGCCAAGGCTCTCGGCTGAGCCAATCTCGACCCGGCTTTTCAGCTCGATGTTGCCGGGGGAGACCACCGGCAGCTTGTTGAGGGCGCGATTCCAGCGCGGCAGATCGCCATGCTGGTTGTCATGTTGCCAGGCATGCAGCTGGGCGGGCAGGGTATGCAGCCAGTGGCTCAGCCGGTTTTTGGCAATCAGTTGATAGAAATTGGCAAAGTCGATCATGGCTGGGTGTCGCTGGATTTGATGGCAATCATGGAGCCGAAGTTAAAGCATTGGAACCAGAGATCCTGATGGACGAAACCGGCATCCCGCAGACGGGCCTGATGCACCGGCAGGCTGTCGGTGCGCATCACGTTCTCAAGGGCGGTGCGTTTCTGGCTGATCTCCAGCTCGCTGTAGCCATTGGCCCGCTTGAAGTCGAGATGCAGATCGATGAGCAGCTCGTTGACCGGTTCATCTTCGAAGCGGAACTTCTCGCTCAGGATCAGGATCCCGCCCGGGCGCAGCCCATCGTGAATACGCTGGATCAGGGCGGCCCGTTTCTCTGGCTCGACAAATTGCAGGGTGAAGTTGAGCACCACCACGGAGGCGTTCTCGATCTCGATGTCGCAGATATCCGCCTCTACCAGCTCCACCGGCACCTCGGATTTGAAACCGGAGAGGTGGGCGCGGGCGCGTTCGATCATCGGGTGGGAGAGATCCACCGCGGTAATGCGGCAGCCGGGCTGGCTGACATGGCGACGCATCGCCTGGGTCGCGGCGCCCAGTGAGCAGCCGAGATCATAGAGTCGGCTCTCGGGTTGGGCGTAGCGGGCGGCCATCATGCCGATGGCAGAGATGATGTTGCTGTAACCCGGCACCGAGCGCTGGATCATATCGGGGAATACGTCGACGACCTGTTCGTCAAAACAGAAGTCGCCCAATCGGGCGATCGGGGCGGCAAAAATTTGGTCTTTGGTCTGCATGCTGGCGCAACCTGACAGTCGGGACATCACCCGGCTGTATTGTTCAATTGAGTCGTTGGATGATACCCATCAGAGTAGGTCAATCATCTGTTTACGAACGGGGTGGCTGGTCGTGAAATCCTTTGGACCGCTCCTGCTCGTACGGGCCATGTTCCGGACCCTTACTTGGGGCGGTAGTGTAGAGGATTGATGGCCGTTTGTCTTGACGCCAGGGCTTGCCACGCCACAAAAAAGCACTTTTTTTGCAGCGAAACGATGGCCGCAGAATGGGTTGGCTAAAAGCGCAGCACTCCCTGCCGTGCGCGATCGTTTTCCCCCGGCCAGGGGGCCATCTCCTGCCCCAGCAGACGACTTACCTGACGGGCCAGCTCGGGGGCTTGGGCGTTGTCGGCGGTGTGGATGTAGAGGTAAAGATCCTTGCCCTCGGCCAGCCACTGGCGCCAGTGGGGGAGCCAGCTGGGCAGGAAGGGGTGATTGGCCGCCGGATCCGGCAGGCCGATAAAGCGCACCATGGGGGCGTTGGCGGTGGCCAGCAGATGCACCGGCAGGCGTGGTTTCTTGCCCTGGGCATCGACAAGGGCTGGCGTGGTTGCTGGCACCGAGAAGAGTGGCCGGCTGTCGAGCATCACCCGGTTCACTCCCTGTTCCATCAGCAGCCGGTTCAATGCCCGCTCGGCCTCCCCCTTGGCGAAGAAATCAGGATGACGCACTTCGAGGGCGTAGCGAAACGCCCGTGGCAGCCGATCAATGAAGGCCGCCAGTCTGGCCAGCCCCTGTGGCCCGAAACGGGCGGGCAACTGCAGGGTGAGCAGCCCCAGCTTGTCGTGCAGCGGCGCAAGCAGCTTGATAAAGTCGGCTACTTGCTTGTCTGCGCTCACGAGATCGCTCTGGTGGCTGATGGCTTGCGGAAATTTGAAGTTGAAACGAAAGTGATCGGGCACCGCATCGGCCCAGCGCTGTACCGTGTCCGGTGTCGGCAGGGCGTAGAAGGTGGTGTTACCCTCCACCGAGTTGAACACGGTGGCGTAGTGGGCGAGGTGTTCGGCAGGCTTGGCGCCAAGGCCCAGCAACTGGCCGGGCCAGCTGGGGTGGGACCACTGCGGCAGGCCCAAATAGAGGCTCATGATGGCTATTCTCTTCGCTCTTGGTGCATTCGTGCCGATTTTTTACCCGCTTTTTGCCATCGAGTGCAAAAAACTGGCGAAAGGAGGCTGCTGGCCATTTTACCCAAAAGGGGGTTTTCCTCTATAATGCCAGCCCTTTTGTTTTTCAATTTCTTGTGACCCATGCCTATCTACGAATATCGTTGCGACGTCTGTGGCCATGAATTGGCAAAACTGCAAAAGCTTTCCGATGCCCCCCTGACCGACTGTCCGGCCTGTAGCAAGCCGAATCTGGTCAAGCTGATATCGGCGGCAGGCTTCCGGCTCAAGGGAACCGGATGGTACGAGACTGATTTCAAACCGGGTAAGAAAAAGAATCTGGCCAGCTGTGAGACAGACGGTGCTTGCCAGTCGTGCCCGGCGGCCCAAGGTTAACCGTCTCTCTACAATTTCGAAGGAAGAAGTCCATGCGCTCTATCTATTGCGGACAGGTCAATGAGGCCCATGCAGGGCAGACCATTACATTGTGCGGTTGGGTTCATCGTCGTCGTGATCTCGGCGGTCTGATCTTTATCGATATGCGCGACCGGGAAGGGATCGTTCAGGTGTTCTTCGATCCGGACAAGCCGGAGGCGTTCGCCCTGGCCTCCGAGCTGCGCGGCGAGTTCTGCATCCAGGTGACCGGCGTGGTACGCACCCGTCCCGAGTCCCAGCGCAACAGCGACATGGCCACTGGCGCCATCGAAGTGTTCGCCCACGAACTCAACATCATCAACCGTGCCGAGCCGCTGCCGCTGGACTTCAATCAGGTCAACAGCGAAGAGATCAGCCTCAAGTATCGTTACCTGGATCTGCGTCGTCCCGAGATGGCCAAGTACCTGAAGACTCGTGCCAAGGCCAGCGCCTTCGTACGCCGCTTCATGGACGAGCACGGCTTCCTCGATATCGAGACCCCGATGCTGACCAAGGCCACCCCGGAAGGTGCCCGTGACTATCTGGTGCCGAGCCGCGTGCACAAGGGCAAGTTCTACGCTCTGCCGCAATCACCCCAGCTGTTCAAGCAGTTGCTGATGATGTCCGGCTTCGATCGCTACTACCAGATCGTCAAGTGCTTCCGTGACGAAGACCTGCGTGCCGACCGCCAGCCGGAATTCACCCAGATCGACGTGGAGACCTCCTTCATGACCGCGCCGCAGGTGCGTGAAGTGATGGAAGAGATGATCCGCAAACTGTGGCTGCACATCCTGAACGTGGATCTGGGCGACTTCCCGATCATGACCTTCGACGAAGCCATGCGTCGCTACGGCTCTGACAAGCCGGATCTGCGTCTGCCAATGGAGCTGGTCGATGTGGCAGACCTCTTGACCGCCGTCGAGTTCGCCGTGTTCGCCGGCCCTGCCAACGATCCGAAAGGCCGTGTGGCAGCCCTGAAAGTGCCGGGCGGCGCCGAGCTCTCTCGCAAGCAGATCGATGAGTACACCAAGTTTGTCGGCATCTACGGTGCCAAGGGCCTGGCCTGGATGAAGGTCAACGAAGCGGCCAACGGTATCGAAGGCGTGCAGTCTCCGGTTGCCAAGTTCCTCTCTGACGCCATCGTGCGCGAGATCCTGGCCCGTACCGGCGCAGCCGACGGCGACATCATCTTCTTTGGCGCTGACAGCAAGAAAGTGGTCTGCGATGCCATGGGCGCCCTGCGTCTGAAAGTGGGTCGCGATCTGGGTCTGCTGGAAAACAGCTGGAAGCCGCTGTGGGTTATCGACTTCCCGATGTTCGAGGAAGATGGCGAAGGCGGTCTGGCTGCCATGCACCACCCGTTCACCGCGCCGAGCAACATGAGCCCGGCCGAGCTGAAAGCCAATCCGGTGGGTGCTTACGCCAACGCCTACGACATGGTGATCAACGGCTACGAAGTGGGTGGCGGCTCTGTCCGTATCCACAACAGCGAGATGCAGTCCACCGTGTTCGACATCCTGGGTATCACCCCGGCCGAGCAGCGCCTGAAGTTCGGCTTCCTGCTGGATGCCCTGAAGTACGGTACCCCGCCGCACGCCGGTCTGGCCTTCGGTCTGGACCGTCTCAGCATGCTGCTGACCGGCACTGAAAACATTCGGGACGTCATTGCCTTCCCGAAAACCACTGCGGCCGCCTGTCTGATGACCGACGCCCCCAGCCTTGCCAACGCCGCCCAACTGGGCGAGCTGGCGATTGCAACCACCGTCAAGGGTGATGAGTAAGCCCTTCCGGGCACCGGAGGTCGCGTAGCGGCCTCCCTGTTCCCCTTGCGTTAGCAATGACGTGTGTTACTGAAATTTCAAAAATATAACGGAGAGTCTCTATGGCAGGTCACAGTAAATGGGCCAACATCAAACACCGCAAGGCCGCTCAGGATGCCAAGCGTGGCAAGATCTTCACCAAGCTGATCCGCGAAATCACTACCTCCGCGCGTCTGGGTGATGCCGATCCGGCCAACAACCCGCGTCTGCGTGCTGCGGTGACTGCCGCCCTGACCAACAACATGACCCGCGACACCATCAACCGTGCCATTCAGCGTGGCGCCGGTGGTGGCGATGGCGAGCAGCTCGAGACCATCGTATACGAAGGTTACGGCCCGGCCGGCTCTGCCGTCATGGTTGAGTGTCTGACTGACAACCGCAACCGTACCGTAGCCGAAGTGCGTCACGCCTTCAGCAAGTGCGGTGGCAACCTGGGCACCGACGGCTCCGTCGCCTATCTGTTCAGCAAGAAAGGTCTGCTGACTTTCGTTGGCGTGGACGAAGATGCCCTGATGGACGCCGCACTGGAAGCGGGTGCCGATGACGTGGTGACCGAAGAGGATGGCACCATCGAGGTGTACACCACCCCGAACGACTTCGGTACTGTGCTGGATGGTCTGGAAGCTGCCGGCTTCAAGGCCCAGAGCGCCGAAGTGACCATGATCCCCTCCACCGAAGCCGAGCTGGATGCTGAAACTGCACCCAAGCTAATGCGACTGATCGACATGCTGGAAGATCTGGACGACGTGCAAGAGGTTTACCACAACGGCTCCATCTCCGATGAAGTCGCTGCGACCCTCTGATCGCTGAATCGTGCTCTCCCGATGGCAGCCAGATGGCTGCCATTTTTTTATCTTTGCATCATGGTAACTGCTGATGTGTCAGTTGAGCACCCGGTGCAACAACTCTCTCCACTGACACTCTTTCCCGCTTTCTCTGCGCATTATCATGGCTCTGTTCCTGCCAGTCGGTTGGCCCGCACGTACGCCAGTCGGCAGTTCTGCTGCGTTGCGTTAGCGAGGCTCCGCTTATCCTGTTTATCACACCTTTAGCTCTTGAGATGGCGTTGGCTGCTCACATCTGCCCGTCAGGGTAATTGCTTTGCGGGTAGGGGAGAGGAGGTGATGGAGCGTGCTCTTGTTATCAGAGGGGGCCATCAATACAGAGTCACAGGTTGGGATGTCGATAACGGATTGGTTGGGGCTAGTTGGTTGGTTGGTTGGTTGGTTGGTTGGTTGGTTGGTTGGTTGGTTGGTTGGTTGGTTGGTTGGTTGGTTGGGAAGTTAGGGGCTGCACTACCGCAATCGGCTGGAGAGAGGATCGCTGTGATAAGTGGCAGATAAAAAAAGCCCGCGCAGTGCGCGGGCTTGTTATCTCAGGACTGGTTATCAGGCCTTGGATTTCTTCTTGCCTTCAACCTTGGCTTCAACCGGGGCAGCAGTTACCGGAGCGGCTTCGGTGAACGGACGACCGTAGTAGGAGTCCAGCAGAACCTGCTTCAGCTCGCTGATCAGCGGGTAGCGCGGGTTGGCGCCGGTGCACTGGTCATCGAAAGCTTCGATAGCCAGCTGGTCAACCTTGGCCAGGAAGTCAGCTTCAGTCACGCCAGCTTCGCGGATAGAGGCCGGGATACCCAGGGTAGCCTTCAGCTCGTCCAGCCAGGTCAGCAGCTTCTCGATCTTGGCGGCGGTGCGGTCACCGGCAGCAGTCAGACCCAGGTGGTCAGCGACTTCGGCGTAACGACGACGAGCCTGCGGACGGTCGTACTGGGAGAACGCAGTTTGCTTGGTCGGGTTGTCGTTCGCGTTGTAGCGGATGACGTTGCTGATCAGCAGGGCGTTAGCCAGACCGTGCGGAATGTGGAACTCGGCACCCAGTTTGTGAGCCATGGAGTGGCACACACCCAGGAAGGCGTTGGCGAACGCGATACCGGCGATGGTGGCAGCATTGTGCACCTTCTCACGAGCGATCGGGTCGTTGGCACCGTTCTGGTAGCTGGACGGCAGGTACTCTTTCAGCATTTTCAGGGCTTGCAGCGCCTGGCCGTCGGAGTACTCGTTAGCCAGTACGGAAACATAGGCTTCCATGGCGTGAGTCACGGCATCGATACCACCGAAGGCACACAGGGACTTCGGCATACCCATGACCAGGTTGGCATCAACGATGGCCATGTTCGGGGTCAGCTCGTAGTCAGCCAGCGGATACTTCTGACCAGACACTTCATCGGTTACTACCGCAAACGGAGTGACTTCAGAGCCGGTACCGGAAGTGGTGGTGATACAGACCAGTTCGGCCTTCACGCCCATTTTCGGGAACTTGTAGATACGCTTGCGGATGTCCATGAAGCGCATGGCCAGATCTTCGAACGCAGTGTTCGGGTGCTCGTACATCACCCACATGATCTTGGCCGCATCCATCGGTGAACCACCGCCCAGCGCCAGGATAACGTCCGGTTTGAAGGAGTTGGCCATCTCGGCACCCTTGCGAACCACAGCCAGGGTCGGGTCAGCTTCTACTTCGTAGAACACTTCCACTTCCATATTCTGTGCTTTCAGCAGGCTGACCAGTTCATCGGCGTAGCCGTTGTTGAACAGGAAGCGGTCAGTTACGACCATGGCACGCTTTTTACCTTCCAGGTCGCTCAGAGCGATCGGCAGGGAACCACGACGGAAGTAGATGGATTTCGGAAGTTTGTGCCACAGCATGTTTTCTGCCCGTTTTGCGACTGTCTTCTTGTTGATCAGGTGCTTCGGACCCACGTTTTCGGAGATGGAGTTACCGCTCCAGGAGCCGCAACCCAAGGTCAGGGACGGAGCCATTGCGAAGTTGTACAGGTCACCGATACCGCCTTGGGTAGACGGAGTGTTGATCAGGATACGCGCGGTCTTCATCTTGTCGCCGAAGTACTTGATGCGGTCAGCGTTGCGGTCCTGGTCGGTGTACAGACCTGATGTGTGGCCGATACCACCGATGTTGACCATGTCACAGGCCATATCAACGGCGTTTTCGAAGCTGCTAGCACGGAACATACCGAGCAGCGGGGACAATTTCTCGTGAGCAAACTCATCTTCTGCACACAGCTTGACGCCTTCACCGATCAGGATCTTGGTATCAGCCGGTACAGTCACGCCTGCCATCTCGGCAATCTTGGTGGCTGGCTGACCAACGATGTTGGCGTTCAGGGCACCGTTGATCAGGATGACTTTACGTACCTTGTCAGCATCTTCTTTGGAGAGCACGTGGCCCTTGTGGGATGCAAAGCGCTCTTTAACCTGGTCGTAGATGGCATCAACAACGATGACTGCCTGCTCGGAAGCACAGACCACGCCGTTATCGAAAGTCTTGGACATCAGGATGGAGGCAACGGCACGCTTCACGTCGGCGGTTTCGTCGATAACGATAGGTACGTTACCGGCACCCACACCAATAGCAGGCTTACCGGAGGAGTAGGCTGCTTTCACCATGCCCGGGCCACCGGTGGCCAGGATCAGGTTGATGTCTTCGTGCTTCATCAGGGCGTTGGAGAGCTCAACAGACGGTTGGTCGATCCAGCCGATGATGTCTTTCGGTGCACCAGCGGCAACAGCTGCATCCAGTACCAGCTTGGCAGCGGTATTGGTGGAGTTCTTGGCACGGGGGTGCGGGGAGAAGATGATGGCGTTGCGGGTCTTGAGCGCGATCATGGATTTGAAGATCGCAGTGGAGGTCGGGTTGGTGGTCGGAACGATACCACAGATGATGCCTACCGGCTCGGCGATGGTGATGGTACCCATCTGATCATCTTCGCTCAGAATGCCGCAGGTCTTCTCGTCTTTGTACTTGTTGTAGATGTATTCGGAGGCGAAGTGGTTCTTGATAACCTTGTCTTCGATGATACCCATACCGGATTCTTCCACGGCCATCTGGGCCAGGGGGATACGGGCGTTGTTGGCGGCCAGGGCGGCGGCACGGAAGATCTTGTCTACCTGCTCTTGAGAGAAGCTGGCGAATTCACGCTGGGCTTCCTTAACGCGGGCGACCAGTGCATCCAGTTCAGCCAAATTGGTTACTGCCATGTTTATCTCCTGATTATTTGAAAACTGTTTAGTAAGACGTTGGCAATGCCCGGCAATTATAGTCGCCCTGTCAAGACGGTATCGTTGCAACAGCTTTTTCACATGCCTTACTAAATCGCTTTCTGAGTCGATTATAGAGCGGGGCTGACTCAGAAAAACTTGATCTGGATCATGTGTAACAAAAGAACAAAAGAAATTTTATTTCACAATCCTTGTTTGACTGATGTTATCGGAATGTGCATCAAAGGGAAAGGTAAGAGACTTGTTAATGCAGAGTAATAAACCACATTTATCAAGTGGTTAATTGCACTCGGCCATAGTATTACAGAGCTATTTTGGCGGTATAGGTTAGCAAATATGAGTGAATTGGTTTCAAAATCACCGACAAACGCACTTTATTCCAGCGTTTGTTGCAAAAATGATTGTTGTTTTAATCCATGACTAATCCGCTTTATTCCCCAAGGAGGCTATTTCTGCCCGCTTTCCCGGTTTTTGCATTGTTGCTCTCTTGCCGAGTCAATGAAGTGATGTCTGGCCTGAAATAGTGGGAAGGCAAAGCCTGGATCCTCTCGAGTCGCTTGGTCATTCGGTCAGTCATCATCGGACTCTCTGGTCATGATTAAGCAGGCTTGCGCTCACTTTTCAAACGCGTGTCGGGCGGTAGAAAGGGCTTTTGGCATCGGTTTATGCCAGTTAGCGCGGATGCATTAGATGAACTAACTAAAAAACCCTCGAAATGGTGAGATTATTTGATTGGTGCCCGCTCTGGCTATGATGTAAATTTACGCACGAAATTAATGGACTGGCCCGCTGGGCCCGAAACTCTATTGGAAGGCGCCTATGGCAGCAATTGACGTCTCGTTGTATCTGAAGTTTTTTGTCGGTTTGTTCGCAATTATCAACCCGCTTGGTTTGTTGCCGGTGTTTGTCAGTCTGACCAGCCACCATACCCAGGCCGAGCGGATGAAAACCAATACCACCGCCAATATCGCGGTGATGGTGATCCTGCTGGTCTCCATGTATATGGGGCAGCTGATCCTCGACGGTTTCGGTATCTCGCTGGCGTCGTTCCGGATCGCCGGTGGGTCGCTGATTACCCTGATTGCCTGGTCGATGCTGCAGGGCAAGCTGGGCGAGGTGAAGCACAACAAACAGGAGAAGGGTGAACTGGCGGTGCGCGAGTCTATCGCCGTGGTACCGCTGGCGTTGCCGCTGATGGCGGGTCCCGGTGCCATCTCCTCGGTGATTGTCTATGCCAGCCAGAGCCACTGGCAGCAGCTGCTCGGCATGTCAGTGGTTGTCGTGGTCTTCTCCTTCTGCTCCTGGCTCATCTTCCGCGCCGCGCCGCTGCTGTTCAAGATCATGGGCAACACCGGCATCAACGTGGTGACCCGTATCATGGGTCTTATCATGATGTCGCTGGGTATCGAGATCATGGTGGCCGGTATCAAGGGGGTTTTCCCCAGTCTGATGTGAGCCAGCTCCGCTTTATGAAAGCCGGTCCTCGTGACCGGCTTTTTATTGGTTGCTTTTTGCCCTGTCTTTTCTAGAATCGGTCGTTTGTGTGAAAAATGAGCGCTTTGCTGGTGTTTTAATACTGAAAAAGCGCACGCCAGCTGATTTTTTGACCAGAAAATGACGATTACCCTGACAATATCTGTTGCATTATCGGAATTGGCAGGGAATTATGCTGGGAGCGGGTTTTAACCCCGTCACTTTAAAAAACGCATGGAATGTTCTTGTTGGAGTAGGGAAATGACTCATAAAAAAACAATGATTAACACATTGCTGATGGCTGCACTGTTTGGTGGCGTCAATGTGGCTCAGGCTGCCGATGTCCCGGCGGGAACCAAGCTGGCTGAAGTCCAGCAACTGGTAAAAGGCAACGGCTCAGAGCCTGCGACCCTTGACCCGCACAAGACCGAAGGAACGGTCGAATCCAATATCCTGCGCGACCTGTTTGAAGGTCTCGTTGCATCCGGCCCGAAAGGGGAAATTCTCCCGGCTGTGGCTGAATCCTGGGAAACCAAGGATAACAAGCACTACGTCTTCCACCTGCGCAAAGATGCCAAGTGGTCCAACGGTGACCCGGTCACTGCCCACGATTTCGTTTTTGCTTTCCAGCGTGCCGTTGATCCGAAAACCGCCTCTCCTTACTCCTGGTATCTGGAGATCCCGACCATCGCCAATGCCTCCGAGATCATCGCAGGTAAAAAGCCGGCTGATACGCTGGGCGTGAAGGCGACCGACGACTACACCTTCGAAGTGCAGCTCGAGAAAGCGATCCCTTACTTCGTCAGCATGCTCTCCCACACCACCACCTATCCGGTACCGAAGAAGGTGATCGAGAAGTTCGGTGACAAGTGGACCCAGCCGGAAAATATGGTATCCAACGGTGCCTATACCCTGAAGAACTGGGTGGTGAACGAGCGCGTCGAAGTGGAGCGCAACAAGCACTACTGGAACGATGGCAAGACCGTCATCAACAAGGTGGTCTATCTGCCCATCCAGTCTACCAACGCCGATCTCAGCCGCTATCTGGCGGGCGAAGTGGACATCACCTATCAGATGCCCATCGAGCGCTTTAAGCAGATGAAGAAAGAGAAGCCGGACGAGCTGAAAGTGACCGGTTATGTTGGTACTTACTACTACCAGTACAACGTCAAGAAGAAGCCGTTTGACGATGTGCGTGTCCGTACTGCGCTCTCCTATGCCATCGATCGCAACGTGATCGCCGACAAGGTGATGGGTCAGGGTCAGACGCCGGGTTACACCCTGGTGCCGGACTTCGTCGATGGCTTCAAGCCGGTAGCGCCCGAGTGGTCTAAGATGACCCAGGCCGAGCGTGATGCCAAGGCCAAGGCGCTGCTGCAAGAGGCCGGTTTCGATGCCAGCAAGCCGCTGAAGTTCGAGCTGCTTTACAACACCGATGACAACCACAAGAAAGTGGCTGTGGCCGTGGCCTCCATGTGGAAGAAGCTGGGCGTGCAGGTGAGCCTGGTCAACCAGGAGTGGAAAACTTACCTGGAAACCAAGAAACAGGGTCAGTTTGATGTAGGTCGTGCCGGCTGGATCGCCGACTACAACGAAGCCTCCTCCATGCTGGATCTGATGCAGACCACCCACGGCAACAACGACGGCAAGTACTCCAATCCGGAGTTCGACAAGCTGATGGATTCATCCCGTGATCAGGTTGATGTGGCGGCCCGCAACAAGCTCTACGTCCAGGCTGAAGAGATCCTGGCCAAGGATATGCCGATCGCCCCCATCTACCAGTACGTGACTGCCCGTATGGTCAAACCCTATGTAGGCGGCTATCCGGCCAACCCGCTGGATAACCTCTACAGCAAAGATATGTACATCATTGCTCACTGATTTAAAGCAACAAGTCGCATAACAAGCAGGGCCCGCCGGACGGCGGGCCTTTATTACAACCGCGACCATTTGGAAGCAGTACAGGACAGGAAATGTCTATGTTGAAATTCATTTTTAAACGGCTATTGGAAGCGATCCCGACTCTGCTGGTCTTGATCACCGTCTCTTTCTTCATGATGCGTTTCGCCCCGGGTAACCCCTTTACCAGCGAGCGTTCACTGCCCCCCGAAGTCATCGCCAACATCGAGGCCAAATATGGGCTCGACAAACCCATTGGCATGCAATATCTCACCTACCTGGGCAACTTGGTGCAGGGTGATTTGGGCCCCTCTTTTAAATACAAGGATTTCACCGTCAATGATCTGGTGAGTCAGGCGCTGCCTGTTTCCGCCAAGATCGGGACCACGGCCTTCTTCTTCGCCGTGCTGCTGGGGGTCACCTTCGGCACCATAGCGGCACTGAAACAGAACACCATCATCGACTATCTACTGATGTCGTCGGCCATGGCCGGGGTGGTGATCCCGGGCTTTGTGCTGGCGCCCTTGCTGGTGCTGTTTTTCAGTATTCATCTGGGTTGGTTCCCTGCCGGTGGATGGCAGGGTGGTGGCATCCAGTTTATGGTGCTGCCGGTGTTCGGCATGATGATGTACTACATCTCTGCCATCTCGCGGATCATGCGGGGCAGCATGATCGAGACCATGAACTCCAACTTCATCCGTACCGCCCGTGCCAAGGGCTTGCCGCTGCGCCACATCATCCTGAAACACGCGCTGCGTCCGGCCATGCTGCCAGTGGTCTCCTATCTGGGCCCGGCCTTTGTCGGCATCATCACAGGTTCCGTGGTGATCGAGACCATCTTCGGCCTGCCGGGGATCGGTCAGCTGTTCGTCAACGGTGCCCTTAATCGTGATTACTCCATGGTGCTCGGTCTGACCATTCTGGTCGGCGCCCTCACCATCACCTTTAACGCAGTGGTCGATATTCTCTACGCCTTTATCGATCCCAAGATCCGTTACTAATTCGGGAGTTCATCATGGTTGTTTCAACTGAAAAACGCGATGCCGTCGAGGCGTTCGCGCAAAAAGTGGAAGTGGTGGAGGGGCGCTCCCTGTGGAAGGATGCCCGTCGCCGTTTCCTGCGCAACAAGGCGGCCCTGACCAGCCTGATCATTCTGACCATCATCGGTCTGGCGGTCATCTTTGGCCCCCATTTGTCCCAATACACCTTTGACGATCCGGACTGGGGCGCCATGCAGTCGCCGCCCGATATGGAAGCGGGTCACTACTTTGGTACCGACAGCCTGGGGCGCGATCTGTTCGTGCGCACCCTGCTGGGCGGTCGCATCTCCCTGATGGTCGGCATCATGGGCGCCATGGTAGCGGTCATCATCGGCACCCTGTATGGCGCGGCTTCCGGCTTTATCGGCGGGCGGGTCGACAGCCTGATGATGCGGGTACTGGAAATCCTCAACGCCTTCCCCTTCATGTTCTTTGTCATCATGCTGGTCACCTTCTTTGGCCGCAATCTGGCGCTCATCTTTATCGCCATCGGGGCGGTGAGCTGGCTCGACATGGCGCGTATCGTGCGCGGCCAGACTCTCAGCCTCAAGAGCAAGGAGTTTATCGAGGCAGCCCACGTCTGTGGCGTCTCCAAGTGGAAGATCATTACCCGCCATATCGTACCGAACGTACTCGGTATCGTGGCCGTCTACGCCACCTTGCTGGTGCCGGGCATGATCATGTTTGAATCCTTCCTGAGTTTCCTGGGCCTTGGGGTTCAGGAACCGATGACCAGCTGGGGTGCCCTGCTGGATGAAGGCTCCAAGTCGATGGAAGTGGCCATCTGGCAACTGCTGTTCCCCGCCTGCTTTATGGTGGTGACCCTGTTTTGCTTCAACTTCCTCGGGGATGGTCTGCGTGACGCCCTCGATCCGAAAGATCGTTAATCGAGCATCGGATTGACAGGAAAGCATCACGAAAGATCGATAAGGAGTTTTTATATGAAGTTACTGGATGTGAAAGATCTGCGGGTCGAGTTCAAGACCCCGGACGGCAATGTGGTGGCGGTCAACGACCTCAACTTTTCTCTCTCTGCGGGTGAAACCCTGGGGATCGTCGGCGAGTCCGGCTCCGGCAAATCCCAGACGGCCTTTGCCATCATGGGGCTGTTGGCCAAAAACGGCATTATTACCGGTTCCGCCAAGTTTCAGGGTGAGGAGATCCTCAACCTGCCGGAGTCCAAGCTCAACAAGATCCGCTCCGAGAAGATCGCCATGATCTTCCAGGACCCCATGACCTCGCTCAACCCCTACATGAAGGTGCAGGATCAGCTGATGGAAGTGCTGATGCTGCACAAAGGGGTGAGCAAGGCGGAAGCGCTCGAAGAGTCGGTACGGATGCTCGATGCGGTGAAGATCCCCGAAGCACGCAAGCGGATGGGGATGTATCCCCACGAGTTTTCCGGCGGCATGCGCCAGCGGGTGATGATCGCCATGGCGCTGCTCTGCCGGCCGCAACTGCTGATCGCCGACGAACCGACTACCGCACTCGACGTGACCGTACAGGCCCAGATCATGACTCTGATGAACGAGCTCAAGCGCGAGTTCAACACCGCCATCATCATGATCACCCATGACCTTGGCGTGGTCGCCGGTATCTGCAACAAGGTGCTGGTGATGTATGCCGGTCGTACCATGGAGTACGGCAAGGTAGACGATATCTTCTATCGCCCGAGCCACCCCTACACCGAAGGCCTCCTGCGCGCCATTCCTCGTCTCGATACCGAAGGGGAAGTGCTGCCCACCATCCCAGGCAATCCGCCCAACCTGCTGCGTCTGCCCACCGGTTGCCCCTTCCAGGAGCGTTGCCACCGTGTGAGCGAGATTTGCGGCCAGCAGTCACCGATCCTGATCCCGTTCAACGACGGTCGGGAGCGTGCCTGTCACTGGGTTTCGGATGCCATGAACAAGGGGGCCAACTAAATGGGTGCCGAGAAGAAATTGCTGTTGGAAGTGTCTGACCTCAAGGTGCACTTCAGTATCAAGAGTGGCAAGGCGTGGCCATGGGCCAAGCCGTCCGATTTGAAGGCGGTCGATGGGGTTACCTTGCGTCTCTATGAGGGTGAAACCCTCGGTGTGGTGGGGGAGTCCGGCTGCGGCAAATCTACCTTTGCCCGCGCAATCATCGGTCTGGTACCGGCCACCGATGGCAAGGTGGTGTGGCTGGGTGACGACCTTACCAAGCTAGATCAGAATGCCCTGCGCGAGAAGCGCAAAGAGATCCAGATGATCTTCCAGGACCCGCTGGCTTCTCTGAACCCGCGCATGACCATCGGCGACATCATCGCCGAGCCGCTCATCACCTTCTATCCCAACCTGCCACGGGAAGAGGTGAAAGAGAAGGTGCGCGCCATGATGAGCAAGGTGGGGTTGTTGCCCAACCTGGTCAACCGCTATCCGCACGAGTTCTCCGGTGGCCAGTGCCAGCGGATCGGGATTGCCCGGGCGCTGATCCTCGAGCCCAAGATGATCATCTGCGACGAGCCGGTGTCGGCGCTCGACGTCTCCATTCAGGCGCAGGTGGTCAACCTGCTCAAATCCCTGCAAAAGGAGATGGGGCTGTCGCTCATCTTCATCGCCCACGACCTGTCGGTGGTCAAGCATATCTCCGATCGGGTGCTGGTGATGTATCTGGGCAACGCCGTTGAGCTGGGGACCCGCAAGGAGATCTTTGCCAACCCGTTGCATCCCTACACCAAGGCGCTGATGTCAGCGGTGCCAATTCCGGACCCTGAGCTGGAGCGCAACAAGGTAATCCAGATCCTGGAGGGGGACTTGCCCTCACCGATGAACCCGCCGTCCGGTTGCGTGTTTCGCACCCGCTGCCCGGTGGCTGGCCCCGAGTGCGCCAAGACCCGCCCCGTGCTGGAGGGGAACTTCGATCACGCGGTCTCCTGCCTCAAGGTCGACCCGCTCTGATGGGGATGTGTTGAACCTGCTTGCGGGGCTCCTTGATGGGGCCCCGATTTATTTTTGACGGCAGTGAAGATGCCTCTTGGCGTTATCTTTTACCGCTGCTACTATCCGCGCAACAAGGGGAGTAACTTCTCGCCGGTTTGTCGTCATTACGGTGCACCCATATCCTGCAGTGCACCCGGCAGCCGGGCAGTCGATGCAAATCAGCTGTAAGTGAGACCTTGCCGAGAGGCAAGGTGTATCTGCTCCAAACGCAAACCCACGCCTCTCGGTCGTGGGTTTTGTCGTTTTTGGGAGAAGTGAACATGGGTGAATGGTGGATGTGGACCGGTTTCTTCAGCATAGTGCTGGTCCTGTTATGGATAGACATACGCTTTGTCGGTGGCGGCAAGTCACACAAGGTGTCCCTCAAAGAGGCGGGTGTCTGGTCCCTCATCTGGGTCAGCGTGGCGCTGCTCTTCAACCTGGCTATCTGGCTCTGGCTGGATCACAGCGCGGGCCGTGAAATCGCCAACCAGAAGGGGTTGGAGTTCCTCACCGGCTACCTCATCGAGAAAGCGCTGGCAGTGGACAACGTCTTCGTCTGGCTGATGCTGTTCGGCTACTTTGCCATTCCGGCCGAGTTGCAGCGCCGGGTGCTGCTGTACGGGGTGCTGGGTGCCATCGTGATGCGTGCCGGTATGGTGTTCGCGGGCAGCTGGCTCATCGAGCAGTTCCACTGGATCCTCTATCTGTTCGGCGCTTTCTTGCTGCTGACCGGCGCCAAGATGCTGTGGGCGGCCGACAAGGAGCCTGATCTCGCCAACAATCCGCTGCTGGGCTGGATGCGCCGTCGCTTCAAGGTGACCGAGACCCTGGAAGGGGAGAAGTTCTTCGTCTGGCGTGACGGTGTGCGCTATGCCACTCCGCTGCTGCTCATTCTGGTGTTGGTGGAGGTGAGCGACCTCATCTTCGCGGTGGACAGTATCCCGGCCATCTTCGCGGTGACCACGGATCCCTTCATCGTGCTGACCTCCAACATCTTCGCCATCATGGGTCTGCGTGCCATGTACTTCCTGCTGGCCGGTGTGGCTGATCGCTTCGCCCTGCTCAAATACGGTCTGGCGCTGATCCTGATGTTTATCGGGGTCAAGATGCTGCTGCTGGATATCTTCAAGATCCCGACCGGCATAGCACTGGGCGTAGTCGCGTTGATCCTGCTGGCATCCATGGGGCTGAGTCTGTTTGTGACCCGTAAAAAGGCCGCTTGAGCGCGGCAGACAATGAAGCAATAACAACAAGGGCTCCCGCGGGAGCCCTTTTTCATATCGCGTGATCAGCGTTTGATCTTCTTGGGGTTGGTGTAGCCCCAGATGGTGTACATGTCCGCCAGCAGGGCGCCGTTGTACTCCTCCAGATCCGCCTGTTTCACTTCGGCGTCACCCTGACGGCCAAACAGCACCACCTCGTCGCCGGGTTTCACCCCTTTCAGATCAGTCACATCCACCATGATGGTGTTCATGGAAGTCTTGCCGACCACCGGCACCTTCTGACCCTGGATCAGCACATAGGCTTTGTTGCTCAGGGAGCGGCGATAACCATCGGAGTAGCCTAGCGGCAGGTTGGCGAGCCAGGAGTCACGCTTGAGAGTAAAGGTGCGGTCATAACCGACGGTGTTGCCCGCTGCATAGTGGTTGACAGAGGCGACCTGGGTCTTGAATGCCATCACCCGCTTGTATTCGGTGTGGGAGGGGATGGAGTCACCGTAGAGCAGGCCACCCGGGCGCACCATGTCGAAGTAGGCGTCCGGCACGGCCAGGGTGGCGAAGGAGTTGGCGGCGTGGATGGTGATCTTGCTGCGATCCAGCTTGCCCGCTTCCAGCAGCCACTGGGAGTCCAGTTTGAACTGGGCCAGCCCCATCTTGACGTCCTCTTTCTCCTCAACCGGGAAGTGGGTCATGATGCCGACCGGAGTGATCCCCTTGAGCTTGAGCATAGCCAGCGCATCCTGCTTGGCATCGGCCAGACGCAGGTCGATGCCGTTGCGGCTCATGCCGGCGGAGTTGAGTGCAATATGCACCGGAATGGTGGTGTGGTGGCGCTGGGCGATATCGGCGATGCCCTGGGCACTCACCAGACTGCCGATCAGCTCCTCCATCTTGTAGGGCAGGGCCTGCTCTACTTCATCCGGGGTGGCAGCACGCACCCGCATCAGACGGCCGGTAAAGCCCTTCTCGCGGGCGACGCGCGCCTCTTCGTTGCTGGCGATGCCGATGCAGGGGATATTGGCCTTGACCACGGAGGGGACCAGCAGGTCGATGCCATGACCATAAGCGTCGGCCTTCATGATGGCGCAGATCTGCGGGCCCTTGTCGCCTAGGCGATCCTTGAGGGTCTGGATATTGTGTTCAAAGGCGCCCAGATCCACTTCCAACCAGGCGTTGCTGGCGGTTTGCTCCTGGCCGTTGCGATGATCCGTCGCAAGGGGCAGATAGGGAGCCGCAACGGCTTGGCCCGCGAGCAGGCCGAAGATCAGGGTAGCCAGCAGAGTTTTCTTGTGCATGGTGATTCCTTTTTGTTATTCGCGTTGGATAGTTTGGACGGGGTCGGACACATTGGTGATGGTTTAACCACAACTTGTTGTTATTATTATGATCTTTGTCACTCTCAACAGGCGCTGACTGGTTGGGAGTCTACCGCAACACGGGTTCGGCCGACACTCGTCAGGGGAAGAAAATGGTCAATTTTGAGTTACGTTTGCCACCACCGCTGATCTTCCTGCTCTGTGCCGGGGCCATGTGGTGGCTAAGAGGGGAGAGCCAGCCAGGCATCTGGGCAATGACGCTGATGGCTATGCTGGTCGTGGCGGGGGCCATCATGGGCTTTGGTGCCCTGCAACGGTTTCGTCACCATCAGACCACGGTCAGCCCCACCAAGCCGCAGCACACCAGCCGTCTGGTGACCTGTGGCGTCTATCGTGTCAGCCGCAATCCCATGTATCTGGGTCTGCTCTGCTGGCTGGCCGCCTGGGGCTGTTATCTCGGTGGTATATGGGTCTGGGTTGGGCCGATCGTGCTGGTGGCCTGGCTGACACGCTTCCAGATCATGCCGGAGGAGCGGCTGCTGCGCGCCCGTTTCGGTGACGAGTATGTGGCGTATTGCCAGCGCGTTCGCCGTTGGTGCTGACTTGCTGTGATCTGCGTGAGCTGAGAGATAAGTCGGGTCAGCCGTGCTGGATAAAGAGAACCCCGGGCGGGCCCGGGGTTCTCGAGGAACTGGTTAGAAAAAATCGCCCTTCTCGTCCTTGGTGGGTTCGAGGCTCCAGCCGGTGGCATCGCTGCTGCTGGCAATCTGCCCCTTCTCCTTCCACAGCTTGATCTTGAGGCGCAGGTTGTTGGCCGAGTCGGCGTTCTTCACCGCCTCTTCTTCCTCAATCACCCCTTCCACCACCAGATCGAACAGTGCACTGTCGAAGGTAACCATGCCGAGGGCCTTGGATTTTTCCATCACCTCTTTGAGGCCGCCAAATTCGCCGCGCTTGATCATGTCGCGGATGGTGTGGGTGCCGAGCATGATCTCAACCGCGGCCCGGCGGCCACCATCGGTGGTTTTTACCAGCCGCTGGGAGACAAAGGCCTTGAGGTTGTTGCCCAGATCGTTGAGCAGTTGCGGACGGCGCTCCTCGGGGAAGAAGTTGATGATGCGGTCCAGCGCCTGGTTGGCGTTGTTGGCGTGCAGGGTGGAGATGGCAAGGTGGCCGGTTTCGGAGAAGGCCAGCGCATGCTCCATGGTCTCGCGATCGCGGATCTCGCCGATAAGAATGACATCCGGCGCCTGACGCAGGGTGTTTTTCAGGGCTGCGTGGAAGCTGCGGGTATCCACGCCAACCTCCCGCTGGTTGATGATGCTCTTGCGGTGGCGATGAACGAACTCCACCGGATCTTCGATGGTGATGATGTGGCCGCCGCTGTTGCGGTTACGATGGTCGATAAGCGCCGCCAGCGAAGTGGATTTGCCCGAGCCGGTACCGCCGACAAACAGCACCAGGCCACGTTTCTCCATGATGGTGTCGAGCAACACTGGCGGGAGTTTGAGATCTTCAAAGCGGGGGATGTCGGTCTTGATGTTGCGGGCCACCAGAGAGACTTCGTTGCGCTGCTTGAAGATGTTGACCCGAAAGCGGCCGATCTGGGGCAGGGAGATGGCAAGGTTCATCTCCAGATCCTTCTCGAACTGCTGCTTCTGCTCGCCATCCATGATCTCGGCGGCGATCCGCGCCACTTCACCCGGCTCCAGCGGCGTTTCGTTGAGGGGGCGCAGGCCGCCGTTAAACTTGGCGCAGGGGGGCGCGCCGGTCGACAGATAGAGGTCTGAGCCATCCTGCTTGGCCAGGATCTGTAACATGTCTCGCAATTCCATTTTTTGCCTCGTCGATCAATGAGATGCCATGAGCGGGATGATATTGAGTGTACAGCCTCAGGCGCCGGTCAGTTTCTCGCGAAAGACAAAAAAGACCGCACCGAGAATGCAGAGCCCTGCCCAGAGATAGTCCCATTTCAGATCTTCCTTGAGATAGAAGATAGAGAAGGGGACGAATACGGTGAGAGTGATCACTTCTTGCAGGATTTTAAGTTGGCCCACGCTCATCACCGTATGGCCGATGCGGTTGGCAGGCACTTGCAGCAGGTATTCGAACAGGGCGATACCCCAGCTCACCAGGGCGGCAATGATCCAGGGTTTATGGTTCATGCTCTTGAGGTGAGCGTACCAGGCGAAGGTCATAAAGACGTTGCTGCAGAGCAGCAGACCGATACTGGTGAAAATCGGGTTCATAGGGTTCTCCTTGAAAATCCGGCGCATTTTATCCCTGAACCACGGGTTTTCATACGTGGTGCGGGAGGGTATTTTTAACCAACAGGATAAGCCGTGCGAGGTATGCGACGGGATGGGCAAGTTATGCGGGATAGTGTTGTTACTGTTATTTGCCATACCGGTGCGTGCGGCCCCGACGCTGACGGTGGCCACCGATCTGTGGCCGCCATTTCGCATCCTGCAAGCGGATGGCCGGTTGCAGGGGCTCGACATGGACATCCTGCGCCGGTTGCAACAGGCGAGCGGCATTGAGTTGCAGGTACGGCGGATGCCGTGGGGCAGGGCGCTCAAGCAGATGCAGACCGGCCAGGTCGATCTGATGATTGGTCTCGCCTATACCGCCGAGCGGGCGCAGTTCATCGACTATCTGCAGCCTGCCTACTATCAGTGCTGGCCCGCGTTTTATGGTCAGCCGGTCAATGTGGCCCGGATCCACCAATACCGCGATCTGCAGGGGGTGAAGGTGGGCTATGTGCTCAACTCCGCCTACTTTGAGCCCTTCAACTCTGACAGCCGCCTCGACAAGCACGGAGTACCCACCGAAGATCAGCTGCTGCGCATGGTGCAGCGTGGTCACCTGCCGCTGATGATTGGTACCGACTGTCAGGTGGACTATGCCCTGAGTCAGGGAAATGCCAGCCGGATAGGCAAGGCGGACTACCGCCCCGCCACGCCGGTGACCCTCTATCTGGGGATGAGCAAGCACTCACCTCACCAGTCGCTGCGCCAGCCCTTGCTGGTGGCGCTGCAAAATCTGGTGGCCAGCGGCGAGATAAGCGTGATGGCTAAGCGTTACCAGCCTTGACCTTGGGTGGCAAGCCACTGTTATCATGCCCTTTTCCTGCTTCTCCCCCAGCGCTGCGACAGGGCCGGGGGGAAGCCTTGTTATTCGGGGATCCTCCTTGTACCTCTCCCTTATCGCCCGCCAGCAGCGCTGGCAGCGGCGCTGGCTCTGTGGCCTGACGCTGCTGACCCTGCTGCTGTTTCTCTTCTCCCTCGTCTGGGGCGAGTTTGTGCTGCTGCCCTGGCAGCCCCTTGGCGATCTCGAACAGCGCATCCTGCTGGAGCTGCGCCTGCCGCGCGCCTTGCTGGCCCTCTTGGCTGGCGCAGCCCTTGCCTGTGGCGGCGCCGTATTGCAGGTGATGCTGCACAATCCGGTGGCCGAACCCGGGCTGCTTGGTGTCTCGAGCGGCGCTGGCCTTGCCGCCATGGTGGCGATGGCGGTGGCCAAGTCCCTCGGCCTCTATCTGCCCGGCTGGGGGCTGTCGCTGGCGGCCTTTGGTGGCGCCTTGCTGGTGACCATGCTGCTCATTCGGCTGGCTCGCCGGGCGCGTCTCGGTCATGCTCGCTTGCTGTTGTTTGGCGTCGCCATCGGTATTCTTACCAATGCCGCCATGACCTGGTTGATGTACTTTGCCGACGACGGCTCCTTGCGTGAATTCATGTTCTGGATGATGGGCAGCCTCTCTTACGGCAGCCAGCAGTTCAGCTGGTGGTGGCTGGTGCTGCCGCTTACCCTGGGCTGGCTCTGCTGGCAGGGCAAGGCGCTGCAACAGTTGTTGTTGGGGGAGACCCAGGCCCGCCTGATGGGGATGGATGTCGACAAGATGCGGGTGCGGCTGGTGCTGGCGGTCTGTCTGCTGACCGGTGTGGCGGTGTCGTTGTGTGGTGTCATCGGTTTTGTCGGGTTGGTGGTGCCCCATCTGCTGCGGCTCTGCGGTGGCAGCGATCAGCGCTTTCTGCTGCCTGCCTCGGCGCTTGGCGGCGGGGCCCTGCTGCTGGCGGCCGATCTGGTTGCTCGATCCACCCTGAGCGCGGGGGAGTTGCCTATCGGCGTCATCACCGCCTCGGTGGGGGCGCCGCTCTTTATCTATCTGCTATTGAGGCAAACTGCCGATGGTGCTGCATGAATATCTGCATGATTTGGTCGGGGCGCGCAGTCTCCTTATTTACCCGTTGTTGAGGCAAGATGCCGATGTCACCCGCTGATCCCATGCCGGTTTCTTCTCGTGCTGCTGCGCCGCTGCTGGAGGCGCGCGCACTCGCCATTGCCGGACGGCTCTCTCCCCTAGATATCCGCTGGCATGGCGGCCAGTTGGTGGCACTGCTTGGCCCCAATGGCAGTGGCAAGTCGACCCTGCTCGGGGCGCTGGCGGGGATTTTACCCGCCGATGGCACAGTGCTGCTGGGGGGGGAAGTGCTTACTGACATGAGTTGGCCCGAGCTTGCCAAACGGCGTGCCATGCTGCCCCAGCGTCAGCCCCAGCTGTTTCATATTCCGGTGTTTCAGGTGTTGAGCCTGGGGCTAGATGAGATGGTTGCACCTGCCAGACAGAACGAGGCGATAAATGCATTGTGCGAGGCATTGGAGCTGGAAGCTTTGCTGGCTCGTGACTTCAGCCGGTTGTCGGGGGGCGAGCAGCAGCGGGTGCTGATTGCCCGCACCCTGCTGCAGGTGTGGCCGAGCCTCAATCCGACCGGCAAGGTGCTGCTGCTGGACGAGCCGCTGGCGGGGCTCGACCTGCATCACCAGCTGGCGCTATTGCGCTTGCTGAAAACCCTGGCCGGGCAGGGCTTGCTGGTGGTGCTCGCCATCCACGATATCAATCTGGCCATCGACTGGGCCGACCGAATTATCTGCCTGCAAGGGGGCGCGGTGGTGCGCGAAGGGGGTGTCCAGCTGGTGGATGAGGCACTGCTGGCGCAGGTATTCCAGATCCGCACCGACCGCATCGAAGCGGCAGGGCGCGTATGGTTTATGCCCAGTTTGTAAGTAGGGTGTACAGGAAAGAGGGCGCATGTAGGGCCGATTAGCGAAGCGTAATCGGCCGACAGCAAGAAGAAGGGGCCAGTATCAAAAATACCGGCCCCTTTGGTTTTATTCACAGTTCAAGCCTGTTTGCTCAGGCGTACCTGCGCGGCTTCTGCCAGCATCGCCAGCAGGGTTTCGGTGTCGCTCCATGACAGGCAGGCATCAGTGATGCTCTGGCCGAAGGGTGATGTCGCAGTCGTTACCGCAGGTTTGCTTTGTTCAACCGCACCAGCGCGGCCTCGGCCAGCATCGCCAGCAGGGTTTCGGTGTCGCTCCATGACAGACAGGCATCGGTGATGCTCTGGCCAAAGGTGGCGGCGCAGCCGTTCTCCACATCCTGACGCCCTTCCACCAGGAAGCTTTCTGCCATGATGCCGGCGATGCCGGTACGGCCGCGGCGCAGCTGATCGCAGATATCTTGCGCCACCAGCAGCTGACGGCGGTGATCCTTCATGCTGTTGCCGTGGCTGAAATCGACCACCAGACGCTCCGGCAGGCCCACATCGGCCAACGCTTCACAGGCTTCATCGACACTGGCGGTGTCGTAGTTGGGTCGGTGGCCGCCACGCAGGATCACATGACCAAAGGGGTTACCGGCGGTGCGGTAGATGGTCATCTTGCCGTCCTTGTCCGGCGAATAGAAGATGTGGCTGTGACGGGCGGCGCGCACCGCATCGATGGCGATGCGGGTATTGCCGTCGGTGCCGTTCTTGAAGCCAACCGGGCAGGAGAGAGCCGAGGCCATCTCGCGATGTACCTGGGATTCGGTGGTACGTGCGCCGATGGCGCCCCAGGTGATGAGGTCGGCAATATACTGGCCGGTCACCATATCGAGGAACTCGGTGGCGGTGGGCATGCCGATCTCGTTGATGTCGACCAGCAGTTTGCGCGCCAGTTTCAGCCCTTCGTTGACGTCGAAGCTGCCATCGAGGCGCGGATCGTTGATGAGCCCTTTCCAGCCGACGATGGTGCGCGGCTTCTCGAAATAGGTGCGCATCACGATGCAGAGGCTCTCTTTATACTGCTCGCGCAGGGCGTTGAGGCGCTGGGCATACTCGCGAGCAGCAGCGGGATCATGAATAGAGCAGGGGCCGACAATGACCAGCAGGCGCTGATCGTCTCCGGCCAGAATGGCTTCCACTTCGCGACGGGCATCCAGCAGATTCTGGGCAATGGTATCGGTGATCGGAAACGCGTGTGCAAGCTCGCTCGGAGTGATCAGTGACTCCAGGCGACGGGTGCGCAATTCATCTGTGTGAATGGACATACAACTCAAGTCTCGAGTGGGTGGTGTCAGCCGCAAGGGGCGAAAAAGCAAAGGGATAAAATAAAGCAAAAGTCCCCTGATTGAAACCTTGGGGGGCTCTGATAGGATGTGAGGCCAAAATCGATTCCAAATGAGGTAGATAGCGTGGCAAAGCCAGGGGCAACCGGGGTCACCCGCATCATCAATGCAGCCGGTTACAGCATGAAAGGACTCAGGTCAGCCTGGATCAACGAGGCGGCGTTTCGGCAGGAGCTGATGCTGATCCTGCTGCTGATGCCGCTGGCCTTCTGGATTGGCGACTCCCTCAACCAGATCCTGCTGCTCATCATCATCAGCTGGCTGGTGGTGATCGTCGAGGTGCTCAACTCCGCCGTCGAGGCGGTGGTCGATCGCATTGGCCCCGAGCATCACGAGCTCTCCGGCCGCGCCAAGGATTTGGGCTCTGCCGCTGTCTTTATCGCGCTGGCTCTCAATGCGCTGGTATGGGGGGCGCTGGTGGGGCGCAATCTGTTGGGATTGTGGTAGAGCACATATCTTGCCCCCTTCTCCCGCGAGGGGAGAAGGGAGCGAACACGATTTAGGCTCTGCAACATAAAAAAGCCCGTCATCACGACGGGCTTTTTGCTGCGCAGATAAGGGCTCATCAGTGGAGGATGCGGGCGCGGATGGTGCCGTTGATCTCCTTGAGCTTGGCGAGCGCCTTCTCGCTGTGCTCGGTCTCCACGTCGATCACCACGTAACCGATATGGCTGCTGGTCTGCAGGTATTGACCGGCGATGTTGATCCCCTCTTCGGCGAAGATCTGGTTGATCTGGTTCATCACGCCCGGCTGGTTGCGGTGAATGTGCAGCAGGCGGCTGGAGCCCTTGTGGCCCGGCAGCGACACTTCCGGGAAGTTGACGGCAGAGAGGGTGGAGCCGTTGTCGGAGTATTTGACCAGCTTGTTGGCCACTTCCAGCCCGATGTTCTCCTGCGCCTCATGGGTGGTGCCACCGATGTGCGGGGTCAGGATGACGTTCTCCAGGCCACGCAGCGGGCTTTGGAACTCCTCGTCATTGGACTTGGGCTCGACCGGGAAGACGTCGATGGCGGCGCCGGCAATATGGCCGCTCTTGATGACGTCAGCCAGCGCATCGATATCCACCACGGTACCGCGGGCGGCGTTGATGAAGATGGCGCCCGGTTTCATCATCCGCAGCTGCTCGGCACCGATCATGTTCTTGGTGGAGGCTGTTTCCGGCACGTGCAGGCTGATGACGTCAGACATATTGAGCAGCTCGACCATGCTCGGCACCTGAATGGCGTTACCCAGCGAGAGCTTGTTCTCGATGTCGTAGTAGTAGACCTTCATGCCGATGCTCTCGGCGATGATGCCAAGCTGAGTGCCGATATGGCCGTAGCCGATGATGCCGAGCTTCTTGCCGCGCGCTTCCACCGAGCGGTTGGCCAGCTTTTCCCACACGCCGCGATGGCACTTGGCGTTCTTCTCGGGGATACCGCGCAGCAGCAGCAGGATCTCGCCCAGAACCAGCTCGGCGACCGAGCGGGTGTTGGAGAAGGGGGCGTTGAAGACCGGAATGCCGCGGATCTGGGCTGCTTCCAGCTCGACCTGATTGGTACCGATGCAGAAGCAGCCGATGGCGACCAGCTTGCTGGCGGCGTCGAGCACCTTCTCGGTGATCTGGGTGCGCGAGCGCAGCCCGATGAAATGCACGTCACGGATCTGCTCGATCAGCTCCTCTTCGGAGAGCGAGGTCTTGAGATACTCCACACTGGTGTAACCTGCGGCACGAAAGGTCTCTACGGTGTTGGGGTGAACCCCCTCCAGCAGCAGTACCTTGATTTTATCCTTGTCCAATGAAAACTTGGCGGTCATGACGATCCCTCTGTATGTGCAAACGTAAGTGCAGATTTGGTGTGCGAAGAAAACCGTAAAGTAGCAAAAACGTTTGGGAGAGGGAATATTTGTGACGAAAGTCAAATTCTTTGAAGTTATCAACGAATGTTGTAAACATCCGTATGCAACTTGTTGAGGGATAAATAAAAACGGCGCCATCAGGCGCCGTCATTTATTCACAGTGCAATGTTTGGGTCATATCCCATCCCGGGGCTCAATCAACGCCGCTGCTGCGTCAGAGGTGGCAGAGTGGCGCTGGCGTGCGAGGGAGGATGCCGCTGTACTGTGCTACCGGTGTCGGGATTACTGGGTAATCACGCCGTCAGGCGTACCGATCAGGACCACGTCGGCGCCGCGCGCGGCGAACAGGCCGTTGGTGACCACACCAACAATGGCGTTCAGTCGTACTTCCAGTGCCTTGGCGTCGGTAATGGCCATGCCTTTCACATCCAGAATGTGGTTGCCGTTGTCGGTGACCACGCCTTCACGCCACACCGGGTTGCCACCCAGTTTGCGAATTTCGCGGGCCACGTATTCGCGGGCCATCGGGATCACTTCCACCGGCAGCGGGAACTGGCCCAGCACGTCGACGGTCTTGGTGTTGTCGATGATGCAGATGAACTTGTCAGCGACGGCGGCAACGATCTTCTCGCGGGTCAGGGCTGCGCCACCACCCTTGATCATGTCGCGGGTTGCGTTGATCTCGTCGGCGCCATCCACATAGACGGAGAGGGCGTCGATCTCGTTGAGATCATATACGGTGATGCCGAAGCCCTTGAGGCGCTCGGTAGAGGCCACGGAGCTGGATACCGCCCCCTTGATCTCGTCCTTCATGGTCGCCAGCGCGTCGATAAAGTGGTTGACGGTAGAGCCGGTGCCCACCCCGACGATGGTGCCGGGAACCACATACTTGAGCGCAGCCCAACCGGCCGCCTTCTTCATTTCATCTTGAGTCATGATCGTTCCTTAAGAAAAAAGCGGGCGCATTATATCCAACCCGGTACCCCGTCGCGACCTTGTTGCTCACGTTCCTGGGCAAAAAGAGGGACTTTGTAAATCGTTTGCCTGTTTATTCTGCGTTTGCGCGCACAAAGCCTGGGCTGCCGGCCAAAAACAGCCTATTCAAAGCGCCAGCAGTGGCTCGGGGTGATGATCTGGGGCAGCGGCACATCCCACTCCTCTTGCGGGACCGCATCTACCTGCTGGCAGTCGTGGGCAATGCCGAGTGGCTTGGGCCCCAGCTTGTGCTCATGCCAGATGGCGAGAGTGCGATCGTAGTAGCCGCCCCCCATGCCAAGACGATTGCCCTGGGCATCGAAGGCGACCAGCGGGGTGCAGATAAGATCGAGCGTGCTGTGGGGCACCACCTGCAGGATATCCAGCTCCGGCTCTTCGATGCCGTAGCGGTTGCGCACCATGGGGCTGGTGGCGGTATAGCGCAAAAAGAGCAGGTGACCCGGGGTAAAGGGGTGGAGCACCGGCAGGTAGACCTCTTTGTGCTGGGCCCACAGCCAATGGATGGTGGGCAAGGGGTTGATCTCCCCGTCATTGGCCAGATAGAGGGCAATGCGTTTGGCGGCGAGGATCTCGGGGTGTTGCTTGAACTGGGCCAGCAGCTGTTGGGCCGCCGCCTGCTGCTCGGCCGGACTCAGATTTTTGCGGCGTTGACGAACCAGTTGGCGCAGGGATTGACGTTCGGGTTGGGACTCATGCATGGGGAACCTCTGGTATAGCTGCGCATCGATGGCTTGAACGCGCTCTACCTTAGCACATTCACTCTTGACGTTAAGGGGGGCAGGGAAACCCCGTCCCGGACGGCTGATGCCCGGGACGGTGGGATAAATGCTGGCGGATCCGATAGTGAGTCAACAAGGGCCAGGGCGTGGCCATCTGTTGATGGCATGTCGGCGCGCCAGCATCTGGTCTGTTACTTGTCAGCCTTGCCGCGCATCTGGTGCTTCACGAACACGGCAATGAGTGCCGCTACCGCGAGCGCCATCGGGTAGAAACTCATGCTTACTACCGCCAACGGCGACAGGGCGAAGATGGACCCCAGCAGCAGCGCCTGTGCGCCCCAAGGGATCAGACCCTGTACCACGCAGGAGAAGATATCGAGCATGGAGGCGGCGCGGCGCGGGGTGACACCGTGGTGTTCGGCAAGATCCCGGGCTACCTTGCTGGCGACGATAATAGCCACCGTGTTGTTGGCGGTGCAGAGGTTGGTGAGGCTCACCACCCCGGCGATGCCGAGCTCTGCCGCTTTCTCGTTCTGTTCACCGTTGTGCTCGCGAGTGAAACGGGCAATCAGGGCGCTGATGCGCTCGCTGATCCAGGCCAGACCACCCTGACGCTCCATCAGGGCGCCGAGACCGCCGATCAGCATGGAGAGCAGGAAGATCTCCTGCATGCCGGTAAAGCCCTGATAGATATCCTTGCTGAACTGACCGATGGCGTAGCCGTTGATCATGCCCACCACTCCGGCGGCCAGAATGCCGATCCCCAGCACCACAAACACATTCACCCCGGCGAGCGCCAGCCCCAGGATCAGCAGATAAGGCATCACCTTGAACAACTCGATGGCGCTGCCGCTGGAAGGGGATTCACCCACTGAGCCCAGGGTCAGATAGAGCAGGATCACCGCGATGGCAGCAGGGGCCGCAATCTTGAAGTTCTCGCGGAACTTGTCCTTCATCTCGCACCCTTGGCTGCGGGTTGCTGCTATGGTGGTGTCGGAGATGATGGAGAGGTTATCGCCAAACATGGCGCCGGAGAGAATGGTGCCTGCCATCAGTACCGGATCGATACCGGCCGCCTGCGCCACGCCCAGCGCGACCGGCGCCACGGCACCTATGGTGCCCATGGAGGTGCCCATAGCGGTAGCAATAAAGGCAGAGATGAGGAACAGCCCGGGCAACAGCGCCCAGCCAGGGATGAGCGACAGGCCCAGCGCCACGGTGGCATCAACCCCGCCGGTGGCCTTGGCCACGCTGGCAAAGGCGCCCGCCAGCAGATAGATAAGGCACATCGCCATGATATTGCTGTGGCCAACCCCTTTGAAGAAGGTCTCCAGATTGCTGTTGAAGCCCTCTTTGCCAAGCAGCAGGGCGAGCATCACCGCAGGCAGGGCAGCAACTGGAGCGGGCAGCTGATAGAAGGCGAATTCGACCCCCTGCAGGGTCAGCCAAGTACCGGTACCGATAAAGAGTGCGAGAAAAACCAGAAGTGGCAACAAGGCCCTGGCACTGGGTTGGGTCTGGATCATGTGTTCCTCTGAAATTGAACAATGACCTCCTGTCATAAACTGCTTTGTACCTGTATCGGATAGGGATAGGGGGAAAACAGGGCGGGCATCCTGCCGCATCGGGGTGCCCACAGTAGTGAGTCAACCTCGCTTGGTCAAGATAGACGTCCAGATGGATAGGTGTTTTTGTTTGATGATTCTGGTGTTCTTGAGATATCCAAAGAATATTCGGAAAAAGAAGTTAGCGCTGTTTATTGTTCATTGCTGTTCTGGCGCAGTCCGCGGGTATCTGGGGGTATCGCGTGCCTTTAATAAGGAAAGAGGTAAACGATAAGATCTCTGCATGCCATCTTGGGGATTTCTCCCGCTGCCAAACGTCAGCCGCACCTCTCTCTATCTCTACGTGAGCATGGTACGGATATTTCCAGAACGCGTGGACACAAGACCTGGGCTGTGTGGTTACTGTGTCAATTTCTCCACCGCCTGAACGGCTGTCGCGAGAGCATCCTGTTCCAGCGTCAGCGGAATGTGGCCAATACCGGGCAGCAGGGTGACAGGCCAGGAGATGCCGAGACGTCTTAACTCAGGTTCAAGTTGATCTGTTTGAAAGGCTTCGTCATTTGCACCCGCGATCACGGCGCAGGGGCGTTGCACATTGCGTAAATTCTGCTGATAGTCGCGCTCTGGCTGAAAGTTAGAGGCAAGGTTGAAGGAGTAGGAGGGGGTCAGCAGGGATTTCGCCTCATCATTAAGGGCAAAGTTCAGCACGGTCAGATGGTTGAGTGCGGAAATATGGAAACTGTTGAGGATGCTCAGGGCGATGAGGCGAGGCAAGCCGACACGCACCCAGCCACTGCTGTTGGGCCGGTAGTTGGCGGCGGTGGGGCCAAGATAGGGGGAGAGCAGCAGATAGCTCTCGAACAGGGTTTGTCGCGTGCTGCCAGCAACGCGCAGCACAAAGCCGCCGCCTGACGAGAAGCCGACGAGTGTTGCAGGCTTGGCGGGGGCCACCGACTTGATGAAATCTTCCAGATCGTCTTCAAGCTGGCCGATGTATGCAATGGAGCCTTTGTTGCCCGATGCGCCATGGCCGCGAATATCGAGGGCGTAGGCGTCGTATCCCGCTTGCGAAAAGGCGCTCGCCATCTTGTGCATGCTCTGGCTGCTGGCAGAAGAGCCATGAACCAGTACCACGCTGCCCTTGACCTTGTTGTTCTTCGTATTGCCCTCTGCGCCATAGTGCCGATAGGCCAGCTGCGTGCCGTCACGCGCCGGGTATCTTGAGAGGGGTGGCATGTTGCTCCAGCCACTCCCCTTGAAAGGGTCGTTGATGCTGGCCATCGCCGGTGCCGGACTCGGCCCGCCAAACAGCAGAGCCGCGGCCAGCATGACCAGGGTCAGTGATATCAACCCCACAGCAAACAGCAATCCTGCGCTCATCCTTGCACCTCATTTGATATCGACACGGGTGTTGCCCTGATTTTGCTTATGCTGGCATTTCACTCGTTCGAACCTATCAGATGGCACCCGGTCTGCCAAATGATGGAGTGAGACGATGAAAAACGGCCTGTGACCAAAAGGAAGTTCTTGGCCAGCCAGTGGGCGCTGCCGTTGGCGAGTGCAGCAAGGAGTGGTGGCATCATGGCTTTTCAAACCCGGCGCGGGCTGGTAAAACGGTCTCTTTCCATAATTAAAAGAGATGAGAGGGTGGAGATGGACAATCCGATCCGTGTGGCCGTGATGGGCTGTAATGGTCGTATGGGCAAGGTGCTGCTGGAGGCCATCACCAACACCGATGACGTGGTGGTTGGTGCTGCGCTGGAGCGGCCGGGCTCGGCGGTGATCGGTCTTGATGCCGGTGAGCTCAATGGGCTGGGCCATCTGGGCGTGGCCATCAGCGATAGTCTGGACAAGGTGCGCGATGAGTTTGATCTCATCATCGACTTCACCCGCCCCGAGGTGACCCTTGCCAATCTGGCCTTTGCGCTGGCCCACCACAAGCAGATGGTGATCGGCACCACCGGTTTTGACGATGCAGGCAAGGCCGCCCTGAAAGAGGCGGGCAAGCAGATCGGTATCGTGTTCGCCTCCAACTACTCGGTCGGGGTCAACCTGGTGTTCAAGCTGCTGGAGCAGGCCGCCAAGGTGATGGGGGATTACACCGACATCGAGATCATCGAGGGCCACCATCGCCACAAGGTGGATGCGCCATCCGGTACCGCGCTCTCCATGGGGGAAGTGGTCGCCAAAACCCTGGGCCGGGATCTCAAGGAGTGCGCCGTCTATGGCCGCGAGGGGATCACTGGCGAGCGGGATCGCAATACCATCGGCTTTGCCACCATCCGCGCCGGCGATCTGGTGGGGGAGCACACCGTCATGTTTGCCGATATCGGCGAGCGGGTGGAGATCAGCCACAAGGCCTCCAGCCGTCTGACCTTCGCCAATGGTGCTGTGCGGGCGGGCAAGTGGCTTGGTCAGCAGGGTGCCGGTCTTTATGACATGCAGGATGTGCTCAATCTCAAGTGATGCCTCTGTGGGGCACTTTCGTATTACTGCTACCCAGTGAAAAACCCCGGCTTGCCGGGGTTTTTGCTGTCAGTCAGCCAGAGTTTGTATAAAAAGACACACTGCCTTCAGTTTTTATCTGAATGCCTTATAAATCACACTATTTCGTTATCCGCCAGATTTCCCTTTCCTGAATGTCATCACCAGGTAACAGATTTGAGCATCTTTATGGCGGATAAAGCCATTTTTTACACCAGCAAGAAAAGACTAAAAATTCAAACATGGAAAAACGTTTTCCATTTTTCATGTTCACTCTTGTCATCATAAAAGCGTTAAATCTGTCATTAATGTTTTTTGTATAAAAATAAATTCCATTGTTTTAATTGGTTTTTTTGTTTGTTTTTGTCGCTATTGCTGGCTTGGTGTCATCTTTTGGTGGTGGTTTTTCCTTTTCTTTCATTGGAGGGGGTTGCAAAGCGATTGAGTGCATAGATAATGGGTAATGTTGCTTTTTTATTGAATTTAGATGCATTTCATCTGAGAAAAGACGTTGAAATGCCACTTTTTTTAAGTAGAATGCGCCCAATTTGCCAGAAATCTGCCGGGTTCGAGTCCTGTCCAAGACCGGAACCGAGCCCGCAACACCCAGGTAAATTGCTGAATTTAAAGCTAAATAACTGGAGGTTGTCTTGAATCACACTGCATTGCTAGTGCTGGAAGATGGAACTGTGTTCAAAGGCGTGTCGATAGGCGCCGAGGGATGTTCCGTTGGTGAAGTGGTTTTCAATACGTCGATGACGGGCTATCAGGAAATCCTCACCGATCCCTCTTATTCCCGTCAGATAGTCACCCTCACTTACCCCCATATAGGCAACACCGGCACCAACAGCGAAGATGAAGAGTCCAGTCAGATCCATGCTCAGGGATTGATCATCCGGGACCTTCCGATACTTGCCTCCAATTTCCGCAATCAGCAATCCCTCTCCGAATACCTCAAGTCTCACAACATCGTTGGCATCGCCGACATCGACACCCGTAAACTGACCCGCATCTTGCGCGAGAAAGGCGCTCAGGCTGGCTGCATTCTGGCCGGGAAACAGGTCGATGAAGCTTATGCCCTCGAACAGGCCCGCGCCTTCCCAGGTTTGAAGGGAATGGATCTGGCCAAAGAGGTGACGGTTGGTGAGGCGTACAACTGGACCGAAGGGAGCTGGCAGCTTGGCAAGGGGCACGTCACCCCGGATGCCGACCAGCTGAAATATCACGTGGTAGCCTATGACTTTGGCGTCAAGCGCAACATCCTGCGGATGCTGGTTGACCGTGGCTGCCGCCTGACCGTGGTACCGGCCAAGACCCCGGCCGCCGAGGTACTGGCGATGAACCCGGATGGCATCTTCCTCTCCAACGGCCCCGGCGACCCCGAGCCGTGCGACTACGCCATCGAGGCCATCAAGGCTTTCCTTAATACCAGCACGCCGGTGTTCGGCATCTGTCTGGGTCACCAGCTGCTGGGTCTGGCCTCCGGTGCCAAGACCGTCAAGATGAAGTTTGGCCACCACGGCGCCAACCATCCGGTGAAGAGTCTCGATGACAACACAGTGATGATAACCGCCCAGAACCACGGTTTTGCGGTAGACGAGAACAGCCTGCCGGATTGCCTGCGCGCCACCCACGTCTCCCTGTTCGATGGCTCCCTGCAAGGCATCCATCGCACCGACCGTCCGGCCTTCAGCTTCCAGGGGCACCCCGAAGCGAGCCCGGGCCCGCACGATTGTGCCGGTCTCTTTGACCACTTTATTGAATTGATTAAGCAGTATCGCGCCTAAGGAATAGAGGAAAGAGTTTCATGCCAAAACGTAACGACCTTCAGAGCATCCTGATCCTCGGCGCCGGCCCCATCGTCATCGGCCAGGCCTGCGAATTTGACTACTCCGGCGCCCAGGCGTGCAAAGCCCTGCGCGAGGAGGGCTACCGCGTCATTCTGGTCAACTCCAACCCAGCCACCATCATGACCGACCCGGAGATGGCGGACGCCACCTACATCGAGCCCATCACCTGGGAAGTGGTGCGTGAAATCATCAAGAAAGAGCGCCCGGACGCCATCCTGCCCACCATGGGTGGCCAGACTGCGCTTAACTGCGCACTGGCACTGGAGAAGCATGGCGTGCTGGCCGAGTTCGATGTCGAGATGATCGGTGCCACCGCCGACGCCATCGACAAGGCCGAAGACCGCTCCCGCTTTGACAAGGCGATGCGCAGCATAGGCCTCGAGTGCCCGCGCGCCGGCATTGCCCACAACATGGAAGAGGCGTGGGGCGTGCAGCAGATGGTCGGCTTCCCCTGCATCATCCGTCCCTCCTTTACCATGGGCGGCTCCGGTGGCGGCATCGCCTACAACACCGAAGAGTTCGTCGAGATCTGCGAGCGTGGTCTGGATCTCTCCCCGACCAAAGAGCTGCTCATCGACGAGTCGCTGATCGGCTGGAAAGAGTACGAGATGGAAGTGGTGCGGGATCGCAACGACAACTGCATCATCGTCTGCGCCATCGAAAACTTCGACCCCATGGGTATCCACACCGGTGACTCCATCACGGTCGCGCCAGCCCAGACGCTGACCGACAAGGAGTACCAGCTGATGCGCAACGCCTCCATGGCGGTGCTGCGCGAAATCGGCGTCGAGACCGGCGGCTCCAACGTCCAGTTCGGTATCAACCCGAAAGATGGCCGCATGGTCATCATCGAGATGAACCCGCGGGTGTCGCGCTCCTCTGCGCTGGCCTCCAAGGCGACCGGTTTCCCCATCGCCAAGATCGCCGCCAAGCTCGCCATCGGTTACACCCTCGACGAGCTGATGAACGATATCACCGGCGGTCGCACTCCGGCCTCCTTCGAGCCGGCCATCGACTACGTGGTCACCAAGGTACCGCGCTTCAACTTCGAAAAATTCGCCGGTGCCAACGACCGTCTGACTACCCAGATGAAGTCGGTCGGTGAAGTGATGGCCATCGGCCGCAACTTCCAGGAGTCCCTGCACAAGGCGCTGCGCAGCCTCGAAACCGGCAAAACCGGCTTCGACCCCATGGTTGACCTCAATGCCCCGGACTCCCTGACCCGCATCCGTCACGAGCTGCAGGACGCCGGTAGTGACCGTATCTTCTACATCGCCGATGCGTTCCGCGCCGGTCTCTCCATGGATGGCATCTTCAAGCTGACCAAGATTGACCCCTGGTTCCTGGTACAGATTGAAGACCTGGTGAAGCTGGAAGAAGAGGTGAAAGAGCGCGGCATGGCGGGTCTCGATGCCGACTTCCTGCGCGCCCTCAAGCGCAAAGGCTTCGCCGATGCCCGTCTGGCCAAGATCCTCGGTGTGGCCGAAGGGGAAGTGCGCAAACTGCGCGCCCGCCACAACATCTTCCCGGTCTACAAGCGGGTCGATACCTGTGCCGCCGAGTTCGCCACCAACACCGCCTACATGTACTCCAGCTATGACGAGGAGTGCGAAGCGGCCCCGAGCAACCGCGACAAGATCATGATCATCGGCGGCGGCCCGAACCGTATCGGTCAGGGTATCGAGTTCGACTACTGCTGCGTGCACGCGGCGCTGGCCCTGCGCGAAGATGGTTACGAGACCATCATGGTCAACTGCAACCCGGAGACCGTCTCCACCGATTACGACACCTCCGATCGTCTCTACTTCGAGCCGGTGACCCTGGAAGATGTGCTGGAAATCGTGCGCATCGAAAAACCCAAGGGCGTCATCGTTCAGTACGGTGGCCAGACCCCGCTGAAACTGGCCCGTGCACTGGAAGCCAACGGCGTGCCGATTATCGGTACCAGCCCGGATGCCATCGACCGCGCCGAAGACCGTGAGCGCTTCCAGTCTGCTGTCGAGCGCCTCGGCCTCAAGCAGCCGGAAAACGGCACCGTCACCGCGCTGGAGCAGGCCGTGCTGCTGGCCGAGCGCATTACCTACCCGCTGGTGGTTCGCCCCTCCTACGTGCTGGGTGGCCGCGCCATGGAAATCGTCTATGACGAGCAGGATTTGCGTCGCTACTTCGCCGAGGCGGTAAGCGTCTCCAACGAATCGCCGGTACTGCTGGATCGCTTCCTGGACGATGCGACCGAGCTGGACGTGGATGCCATCTGCGACGGCACCGACGTGGTCATCGGCGGCATCATGGAGCACATCGAGCAGGCCGGTATCCACTCCGGTGACTCCGGTTGCTCCCTGCCGCCCTACACCTTGTCCAAGAAGATTCAGGACGAGATCCGCGAGCAGGTGCGCAAGTTGGCGCTGGAGCTCGGCGTTATCGGCCTGATGAACGTGCAGTTCGCGGTCAAGGGCGATGACATCTACCTTATCGAGGTGAACCCGCGTGCCGCCCGTACCGTGCCGTTCGTCTCCAAGGCGACCGGTGCTCCGCTGGCCAAGATCGCCGCCCGTGTGATGGCCGGTCAGTCGCTGCAAGAGCAGGGCTTCACCAAAGAGATCATCCCGCCCTACTACTCGGTGAAAGAGGTGGTACTGCCGTTTGCCAAGTTCCCGGGGGTTGACCCGCTGCTGGGGCCGGAGATGCGCTCTACCGGTGAGGTGATGGGGGTTGGCAGCAGCTTTGCCGAGGCCTATGCCAAGGCGCAGCTGGGTGCCAACCACGCCGTACCGAAAGAGGGTCGTGCCCTCTTGTCAGTACGTCACAGCGACAAGGCGCAGGTGGTCGATTTGGCCGCCAAACTGCTGGAGCTGGGCTACGAGCTGGATGCCACTCACGGCACCGCGGTCGCGCTGGGTGAAGCGAGCATCAACCCGCGCCTGGTCAACAAGGTGCACGAAGGTCGCCCGCACATTCTCGACCGCATCAAGAATGGCGAGTACACCTACATCGTCAACACCGCCGAAGGGCGGGTGGCGATCCAGGACTCCAAGCAGCTGCGTCGCGCAGCCTTGCAGAACAAGGTGGCGTATACCACCACCATGAACGAGGCGTTTGCCACCTGCATGGCCATCAGCGTGGATGCCACCGCCAATGTCAACTCGGTGCAGGAGCTGCACCAGAAGGTGAAAAACCGCTAAGCGTTTGCAGCGGGCATCAGCCCGACTTGCCAGACGACCAACCCCCGCCAGCGATGGCGGGGGTTTCTTTTTATCAGGCGCTCACCGTTCGGTTCGGGCCGGGTGAATCCTTGAAGAAGGTCATGAGTTCCGCATCGGAGACAACGGATGGCGCGTGGGGTGGCAAAAGCTGGCAAGGGGAGGGGATGCTGCGAGCGCGGGTTTCAACTGCAGCAGGCAATCCTCTACAATGGCCCCACTTTGCTTGTCAGTGCAGTGCCAGCGGCGCTGCCTGTAGGGCCAACAAAAAATGGACATGCTTATGACCGCTTTGCCTTCCTGTCGTCTTCTTGCCTTCTGCTCTGCCTTGTTGCTGGCCGGTTGTGCCAGTGATCCCGCCTCCGCGCCCACCAAAGAGGCGAGCGTAAGCAACCCCAAAACGCCGCCTGCCATGCAGCCGCGCAAACCGGCGGATATGAAGAGCCGCATCGTGCGCTTCTTGCCCCGTCAGGTGCCTGACAAACAGGGGTGGGCTAACGACGTGGTGACGGCGCTCACCACCCAGGGGGTGACGGTCAATGATCACAATGTCTGTAGCGTGCTGGCGGTGGCGGAGCAGGAAGCCACTTATCAGGCCGACCCCATGGTGCCGGGCCTTGGCAAGATCGCCTGGAAAGAGATCAACTCACGGGCAGCCAAGCTGCTGATCCCCGAATTTATGGTGCGGGCCGCGCTCTCCATCAACTCGCCCACCGGCAAGAGCTACGCCGAGCGGATCGACAAGTTGCGTACCGAGCGGGAGATGAGCGAAATCTTCGAAGACATGATCAGCATGCTGCCGATGGGCAAGACGCTGTTTGGCAACCTCAACCCGGTGCATACCGGTGGCCCGATGCAGGTGAGCATCGCCTTTGCCGAAGCCAACGCCCGTGGCTACCCCTATCCAATCAAGGATTCCATTCGCCACGAAGTCTTTACCCGTCGCGGCGGCATCTGGTTTGGCACCAAACATATCTTCGGTTATCCCGCCGACTACCCGGATACCCTCTACCGCTTTGCCGATTTCAACGCCGGCTGGTACGCCAGTCGCAATGCCGCTTTTCAGGCCGCCGTCAGCCGCTTGAGTGGCAAAACTCTGGCGCTGGACGGGGATCTGATCCGCTATGACTCGGATCTGCCGGGCAATACCGAGCTTGCCGTCTACACCCTCGCCAACCGGGTCAATATGAGCAAACAGGCGATCCACCAGAGCCTGCGCAAAGGGGATACAGCCGAATTTGCCGAGACCGACCTCTACCATCGCATCTTTACCCTGGCCGACAAGCAAGCGGGCAAGCGACTGCCCCGCGCCATCCTGCCCGGCATACAGCTAAAGAGCCCAAAAATCACCCGCAACCTCACCACCGCCTGGTTTGCCAAGCGGGTGGATGACAGAGAACAACGTTGCGTGCGGCAGATGGCGACGATTCGCTAAGAAACATCAAGGGCGGCCAATTGGCCGCCCTTGATGTCAGAGTGAGTTTCCCCTTGTGTGGCAGTTCATGCCTTGCTGTTCCCCGTGAGATTTACAATGAATCTGCATTTGGGGTATCCACTGCATCCCCAAAACCGATTGCCTCGGTTATCCCCCCGTTTGGCGGTACGCAATACCATCGGGTTGCCGCATCTGGGACATAGTGGATTTGCTTGGGTGAGCGATTCGGTGATGGTTGGCGCGGCGTTCACCACCTGATTGACCACAGGCATTGCAGCTACGGATAAAGGCGGGCGGGGAACCTCGCTGTGACGTGCTTTCAACTGCGCCACATGCTGTTTATGGGTCTGCCAATTGGCGGCCAGTCGTCCCCGCTGGATGGTGTCGATCACTCTGGTGACTTCAGCAGGGGTCAACACCTGCGTGGTTTTATTCTTGATATAGCGAATAAGCCCACGGTTCATCACGTTATCCGGCATGGGGGTTTTAAAGGTGCAGTCGCCAATAAAGTAGATAATCGAATGGAGCTGATGATCAGCAAGACCCAACAAGGATTTGAGCGTCATCAGGTGCAGATAGTTTTGGCGCAGGGGATTTTGAAAGGTATGTCTGCGGCGATAGAGCTGCTGGGTCCAGCTCTTGTGGGCTGGATTGCCAAATATCCACCCCTTGATGTTCTTGGTCTCGATCACAAACAGCCCGAAGCGCGAGACGATCACATGATCGATCTGGGTAGTGCCCTGCGGGGTCGGCAGGGTCACGTTCTTGAGCAGGTGGTACTCCCGCTTGTCGAGAAAAAGCCGGATGCCCAAGTTGATAAATGTCTCCCCAACAATCCCCTTGAACCTAGGCGTTTTGATCAGGGTGGCAATCAACAACAGGGGCAGCAGATACCAGAACTGGCCCAGCAGAACCGCAATAACGGGTGTGAAGTCCATTTCAACTCGCTTTGGAATTGGGCGATGAGGTGCCGAACTGAACCATCCTAACAATTTCATCAACAGGAATATGTGACAGATTGCACTAACTCTGTGACAAGGCTGGATTTTTCGGGGCGGGCTGTGGTTGATGGTAAATCGCAGGTGCAAAAAAGCCCCTTGGCGGGGCTTGGTGTCTGGCAAGGCCGGTGTCGGGATTATCAATCGAACAGGATGCGGCCGCTGGTGCCGGCATCGCTGTCTTTCCAGCTGGCGCCGCTTTTGCGCAGGGTGTAAGTGATGGTCTCTTGCTTGAATTTCAGGTAGTCGCTGCCGCTGTGGCTTGGTTTGACCTGATTGCCATCGATATAGGTTTCCCCTGTGGTATCGACGTGAATTTCGGCCACGGTGCGGCCATCGTCAGTAACGGCTTTATAGTTGCCAGCCCACGGGCTCTCGTCGCCATACTGCACGGCCCCTTCCTGAGCGTGCTCTTGGGCATGGGTCTTGTGGCCGTGATGGGTTTTGGCCACGGCGCAGCCGGAGATACCGACCGCCAGCAGGCAACCGAGGGTGACATTGAGCAGAGTCTGTTTGGATTTCATCTTCATTTACCTGTATCAAATAATTGCAATGGATAAGGGGTGGAGCCCCCACGGTCGGTGTGGGCCCCGCTGAGCCGTGGCTCGAAATCAGTCCTGATTGATGCCAGAAATATGGCCGCGGGCGTCGGTGAGGCAGTGCCAGAGCCGGTCATGGGGCCCCTTGATATCAATCATCATCCCCGCCTGGGAGTCGGCCACATAGTCGAGGGTCAGTTTGCTGCGGCTGACGCCCGCTTTTCTGGCAACGGCGTTCATGCAGGCGTTCTCGGCAACCTTGGTTTGTGCAGTGCTGCCGTTGTAGGCACTGCTACTGGCGCTCTCATCATCATCGCCGTCGTCATCGTTCTCATCGTCATTGATCTGGCAGGCGCCGCTGTCGCCATTTTTGACAAAATAGGTGATGCCCCAGTCGCCATTTTTCACCATGGAGAGGGTGGTGCGCCCCTTGCTCGCCTCGTAGAAATTTGAATTCACTTTTTTAAGTGTAATTTGCTGGTTATTGATATAAGCCGTGCCATCTTCGATGCGAAGATTAATATGTCCAGGACAGCTGGCGGATAAATCAGGCACCCCTGCATATGCGGTTCCGGTTATGACCAATACAGAGAGAGCAAGCAGCGTTTTTTTCATCAGATAACCTAAAATCAACAAGGATCAGCAAGTGTGATGTCGTCAAAATAACGGTTGCTATGTCTGAACGTTATTTCTGTGCTCATTGCACACCTGTTATCAGTAGCCCGCAGTCAGTCGTTTCAGTGCGCCTCGTCCTGCCGGAGTGATGCCAAATTTAGCAGTCGGGTGATGTAAGTAAAATAAAACAGGATTAATTGGATTCATAAAATATGAAAAACTATAAATCATTTAAAACAATGAGTTAGGTATGGTTCGTATCACTGGGCACAAGATGGGGGACCTCCGGGTTGGTTCCTTCTGGGCATCGATAAAGTTGGCCATTGGGCTGCAATATCGGGAGTTGAGTATTTTCTCTGTTGCAAGCGGGTACAGGCTGGCGACATCACAGGGCAAATCAGCCATTGCGCGCCGCAAATATACATACAAAAACACCAATCTTCGGTGTGCGAGGGAGGGAATTAGCCTGCCAGCAGGTGGATATTTTTACCTGATATGACTGGGTGGTGAGGCATATGAAAAGGACAGACTAAATAAACCCTCCGTCAATAGGGCGTGACTATATGGAGTGTTAATGTACTTTTCCTGAGGATTGCCCACTTTTGTCAGGCAAAAATAACGACTTAGAAACTCATGGCCAACCCGATGGAATAACCGCTGGTGTTGTGGCTGAACATATAGCGGGCAACCAGCCGGGTACGGGTGACTATGATGTCGTACTTGCTGCTGTCCAGCTCCAGACCGGCACCGATCGAGTTGAGGGAGTCAAAGCCAAGCAACCCCCGCTGTTCCCCCAGATATGCGGTATGAGCCCCCTCCAGTACATAGCGCACCGGTCTGTCGAGCAGTGTCCAGTGGAATAGCGGGGCCCGGCGACGCAGATAGAGACCGAGGTTCTCCGCCTCGGCGTGACCACGGACGCTGGTCGAGGTGCCGCCAAAGCTCTGCAGGTGCTGGTAGGAGTAACGCACTTCGACATCGATATCCTGCGCCTTTGAAAAGAGCTCGTAGTCGAGCATCAGCGAGCCCCCCAGTCCGTACATATTGAGCTGCCCACCATCGAGAAAATCCAGCGAGTAGCCCTTGGTGCGCTCCAGCAGCCAGTTGCCGATCCGCAGATCGCTGGCCATGGTACCGAGCGAGACGTTGGCGATGGGGCGCAGTACCCAGTGGCCACCGCGCGGGTCTTCATGGAGGGCGATATCCCAGCCGATCCCGCCAGAGGCGGTCAGGCTGTTCCACTTGGTCGGGAGGGTGCGGCTCTCGGTGCCGTTGCTCACCACAAACTGGGGATCGTAGCGGCTAAAGCCGATCGCCCCTTCCAGATAGATGGGCACGGCTTCGCTCATGGTGGCGCCGCCACCGATCTGGGTCATGTTGAGGGCGGCAGATTGATTGGTGCCGCTGCCGATATCGAGGTTGCTGGCGGTGATGTCGGGCACCACGGTGAAGGTCATCAGCGAGAGCACCGCATTGGCGCGCTCCTGTGCCCACTCCTGATCCTGTGTTGCGGCCTTGACGGTGCTGCCGGATAGCGCCAGCAGCATTGGCAACAACATCTGCAATAAAGAAAAGCAAGAGCGGTGCATGAGTGTGGTTCCCGATAAGCGGCGTCTGATTGCCCTGGCTTTACTGTAGCGAGCTTCCTGCCGGTTGGCACGAAGCTAAGAGGGGGGAATAAGCGCCGCTTTCGGTTGGTTGCCGCTGAGGGGCAAGCCTTTGCCACACCAACGGCTGTAGTGGTCTAATCATCCCGGACACCATTTTAGGTGGTACAGTCGCCACCATGACCTGAGGTGTTCAATGACA